>NZ_JBGTHY010000481.1:0-1574 GCF_041745955.1 Pricia sp. | reverse complement strand
TTACCGATGATATCTTTACCGGGCTGGATCGGGAGAAAAAAATCGTAAAGGTATCTACACCTAACGGATTGGTGGAACTTTATCTTGGATAATGCTTTCCATAAAAAAATCTTGCGCTAAAGCTTTTCTACAGTATTCAACCTTCTTTCCTTATTTTTGATTTTAATAGCTCATCTTATCCGGTATGCCTATACTTTAGACCATTTATCCGCTTTACCATCTAAACCTCTTTACCATCTAAACCTCAAAAAACATGTTCAGATACCTCCTTTTTTTACTTCTGCCCATCCTCTTTTTCTCCTGTAAATCCGAAACGAAAGACAAAAACACCGAGACCGAGGTAGAAAGACCGCCGAACATCGTCCTCATTTTTACCGACGATCAGGGCTATCGTGATGTGGGGGTATTCGGGGCGGACGATATCGAGACCCCGCATCTCGATCACATGGCGGACGATGGCGTCAAACTGACCAGTTTTTATTCAGCACAAGCGGTCTGTTCGGCTTCCCGTGCCGGTATTTTGACGGGCTGTTATCCGAATCGGATCGGTATCCACAACGCTATGATGCCCAACAGTAAGAGAGGTTTGCATCCTTCCGAAACTACCTTGGCCGAAATGCTTAAGGCCAATGGATATAGGACGGCCATATATGGCAAGTGGCACTTGGGCGACCACCCTGATTTCCTTCCCACCAAAAACGGGTTCGACGAATGGTTCGGCATCCCCTACTCCAACGATATGTGGCCTTTGC
Organism: Pricia sp.; assembly: GCF_041745955.1. Classification (NCBI taxonomy): domain Bacteria; kingdom Pseudomonadati; phylum Bacteroidota; class Flavobacteriia; order Flavobacteriales; family Flavobacteriaceae; genus Pricia; species Pricia sp. The sequence goes on along the minus strand of NZ_JBGTHY010000481.1, from coordinate 822 downwards.
ATCCGCAACAAGGACCGGTTTTCACCTTCGGACCATTGCCGCTCTACAATAACGAAACCGTAATCGATACTTTGACCGATCAGACGCAACTGACCACCCAGATCACGGAACACAGTGTGGACTTCATCCATAGAAATAAAGACAATCCCTTCTTTCTTTATGTGCCACATCCGCAACCGCATGTTCCCTTATTTGTTTCGGAAAAGTTTAAGGGAAAATCCAACCGTGGACTTTATGGCGATGTCATCATGGAAATCGACTGGTCCGTCGGACAAATTTTGAAGGCTTTGAAAGAGGATGGTCTAGAGGAGAACACTTTGGTCATTTTCACCTCCGACAACGGCCCTTGGCTGGCCTATGGCAACCACGCCGGAAGCGCCCTGCCTTACCGGGAAGGCAAAGGCACTGCTTGGGAAGGTGGACAGCGCGAACCTTTTATCGCCCGCTGGCCCGGAAAACTGCCGGCCGGAAAGGTAATCGACGTACCCGTCATGGCTATCGACCTCCTTCCTACCATAGCGGATATCACCGGTTCAGAGCTTCCCACAAAAACGATTGACGGTATGAACGTCTGGAAGGTGTTGACGGGAGAATCCGATGAAAGTCCGCAAGAGGCGTACTTCTATTATTACCGGGTCAACGAACTGCACGGAGTACGCTATGGGAAATGGAAACTTTATTTTCCACATACGTATCGCACCATGAACGGACAAAAGCCCGGCAAAGATGGCCTGCCCGGGGAGTACCGAATGGTCGATTTAGCCAAAATTGAACTGTATAATCTTAAAAAGGATGAAAGCGAGACTAAGAATGTAGCGGACG
>NZ_JBGTHY010000480.1:0-1785 GCF_041745955.1 Pricia sp. | reverse complement strand
TGCCGCAAATGGGGGATTCGTAAAAGGTCGCTGTGGTTCGGGTGCGGCACCGACGGCAGGGGCCACGTTGTACTTACTGACCAAGTCCCTCAGAATCCTGTTCCAGCGTATGACCCCTCCAGCGCTCCAATAGGTTATTCTTTCTTCCTGTGCGCTCGTTCTCTCCTTCGTAATCGCTACAAGACGTTCAAGTTCGGCCCCATACGCTTCGGAATCCGTGTTTTCGGGAACCGGCATTTCCAACTGTGACAGGTAATCGATGCCCATGACGTTCTTCCAGTTGCCCGCAGCATCATCTTGGGATACCGGAACCAAGGGTCGAAGTTCCACCATATCGGGAATATCCTCGGAACAAGAAAAAAGTATGGCTAGGGTAATATATGCTAGGATTCGTTTAAAATCAGGTTTCATTACGATTGTAGTTTGTATAGGTTAATCAATGGATGGTGCGGCAAAGGAAAAGTTATAAACTAAGGAGGCGCTAAAACGGTTGGACTTACCGATGTTCGTACCCGAAAGGGTAAAACCTCCCCCCAAGGCAATACCGAAATTCTCGAATTTTGGAATCGGATGATACAACGTAAACCCTATTCGGGTAAAATCGATATCGTTGCTGGGAAAGGGTACTCCCGGGCCGATATTCGTGCCGTTCCTTGAATTTTGATGTTGCAACCAAGCATCGGCATACCATTTTTTGTAACTGCCGCCGGTTCTTAAAATGTAGTCCCAGGCATCGGGAACGCTGACCTCTAGCCCGCGATCGACAGTGGCGTTGCCCCGTTTGATATAACCCGTTTGTGCGGCAACGAAAATTCCTTGCGAAAACCGGTACTGGGCAATCAGGCGACCGTCCCATTGGGTGGATTGGTTGCCGATGGACACCGGGGAATCCGCAATGTAATCCGACAGGGGCGTACTGAGACCTCCGGCCGCCATAAGGGACAGGGTGGCACTATTCTCGAAAGATCGGTTCAAAAACCTGCCCTTCAAGAAAAGGCTGATATCCTGAAAATCATCCTGATCTGACATAAACCCTTGCGTGGCCTTGGCAGAGATGTACGGTGCCGATACGATAACATCCAAATAGTCGGTCACTCCCCCGGCAACAAAGATTCCGAAGGAATTCGTCTTTATAGTGCCCAGATTTGGATTTTGTGTCTTATTGTCCCCTACAAAATAGGTGTCGTACGATTCGTTACTATAGCTTAGGGCCGTAACAAAGTTTCCCTTCCCTCTCATAAAACCATCGAGTAATCCCTGTGCCTGGGAATGGTTTATAAAGAGAATCGGGAATAAGAGCAATATAAATATGCGATTTTTTTGGGTCGATATCATCCTGTGTTTTCAATTTGTAAATGCCAATACTATTCATTTACTTGATGCATAGGACATTTATTATATGAATCATGCCGGTGGGTTGATGAAACTTGGTATTTGATGGATAAGTCCCTGAACGGCTCTTTTTTGCCTGTAATATAAATAAAACCTACATTGGCCCCGTACGATTTTTAGTTACCGCTCGATGAAGTTTCGCCATTCCATAGTAACCCGTTTTGCGCTGTTCTTTACCGGTCTGATTATTTTTTCCGTTCTTTTGACGGGCTATCTGGTTTTTCAAAAAGCAGCAGGGGTCATCGTCGAATATTCGCAGGAGCGGATCATGCACACCTCCGACCTGGCGGAACAATCCTTTTACGCCTTGCTGAACGAAGTCTCCAATGATATTGGCGTCATAGCTGCCAGTCCAACATTGCGAAACTATGTGAACGATCCAAGTCAACAAAA
>NZ_JBGTHY010000479.1:0-3066 GCF_041745955.1 Pricia sp. | reverse complement strand
TTCGCCTAAAGAAAATACCGGACAGTACAATCCAGGATCAAGTTCGGCATATGCTAAGCAGTCTCGAACTAGAAAGCCAGTCCCAAAAAATGCCGAACCAGCTTTCGGGCGGGCAGCGGCAGCGGGTATCTTTCGGAAGGGCGATTATTACGAATCCTTCGTTGCTGTTATTAGATGAGCCTTTCGGAAGCCTAGATGCCGGCACCCGCCAGCGGATGCAAGGCCTGTTCAAGAAGCTTGCAGGGGAGTTCAATATTACTTCCCTGTTCGTAACCCACGATTTAAAGGAAGCCGTTCTTATGGGCGATGAGATCGGGTTTATGCAGACCGGAGATCTGAAGGTCTATTCCGATAAGAATGATTTTATTACCGACCCTGAGACTGGGGTTCGGGATGAAATCGAGTTTTGGGGCGGTTTGGGAGAAAAGAAAAAGGAATAAAAAAGGCCAGTTATTGCGAGCGTAGCGTGGCAATCTGATGAACTCACTAGATTGTTGAACTGATTACTGTGTGAAGCCTGCCTATCGGCAAGATTTCGCCCGTATTAACGGCATGAGAATAAATAATCGTATTATGAATAAGAAAAACGTATGGATCGACACCGACCTCTCCGTCGGCATGAAAAGGCACAAACGGGAAGGCTACTGCGATGTCGATGACGGTTTTGCCGTTCTGCAATTGATTAAGGCCGAAAAAATCGAGATTTGCGGTATAAGCGCGGTCTACGGAAATACGGTCATCGAAAATGCCTATTTCCTGAGTCAATATATGGGCAGGGAGTTCGCTGGAAACCAAATCCCCGTTTTCAAAGGTGCCGGTGAAACTATGGATTTAAGAAATGTAAAAACTAACGAGGCTGTCGAAGCACTTGCCGATGCTTTAAAGAAACAACCGATGACCATCATGGCCATTGGCCCCGCAACCAATGTTGGGCTCTTATTGCTCAAATATCCGGAGTTAAAAGAACAGATTGTAGAAGTAGTACTTGTCGCCGGAAGAAGAAAACCAACCGATTACTTCAAGATCGGCAATAAGGGCAGCCACGCCCAAGACCTAAATTTTGACCTCGACAACGATGCCTTCCGTATTATGTTCGAACTTGGCGTTTCGATAACCCTTTGTCCGTTCGAGATTTCGAACAAAGTTTGGGTAACGCAAGCGGATTTGGATCAACTGGCATCGAGTGGTGACCAAGGTAATTTCTGGTTGGCCGAAGCTTCCCAAGCCTGGTTGCAGCAATGGCTGGACCAAGGTGCCGATGGTTTCAACCCCTTCGATGTGCTGGCCAGTCATTACATTATTTCCCCAGAGGATATTATATCCGAAGAACTGAACGCCCGACTCGAAATCTATCCCGACGATACGGTAAAGGGAAGTGACAAAGAAGTGTTTAAGCAATACTTGTTATGCGATAAACAGTCGGGATTTCCGGTCAAGTATTGTTATAATGTAGTGGCCGATTACCACGAGAGGCTTTTGCGGAGTTTAGGGACCTAGGCGTCTACGGAACATAATGCAAAATGGAATGGCTTGAACCAATATTTCTAATAGCAATCATTTCTGTACTTTTGACATCTAACATATAACGCCGTATCCTGGCCCCATAGACATGAACGACTTAAAATCAAAATCCATCGGTCTAGTACTTTCCGGGGGAGGCGTTCGCGGTATGGCGCATATCGGCTTGATACAGGCCATGGAAGAACATGGTATCTCGGCTACAACCGTTAGCGGAAGCAGCGTTGGTGCTTTGGTCGGAGCTTTGTATGCCAATGGAAATTCGGTGGAGGATATGCTCTCGCTCTTTAAGGAAACCCCGTTGTTCCGTTATAATTTTTTAACCATTATCAAGCCTGGCTTCATTGATACCGATCGGTATTTTGAAATCTTTAACGGCTATTTTCCAGAGAATGCCTTCGATGCCCTAGAGCGCAAGCTCTACGTAGTGGCCACTAACTTACAAAGGGGAGAACTGCGCTATTTTTCGGAAGGGGAGTTGATACGGCCCTTATTGGCCTCGGCCGCATTGCCACCGGTGTTCAGCCCTGTTAAATTAGAGGGCGAGCTGTTTGCCGATGGGGGCATAATGAACAATTTTCCGTTGGAGCCCATCAAAGACAAGGTAGAGTTTGTAATAGGAAGCAACGTATCAAAAGTGGGCAAGCTCTACCAAAATGCCCTAAAAAATTCGTGGCAGATTACCGGTAGGGTTACCAGTTTAATGATTTACGCCATCAACCGGCAAAAATTGGAGTCCTGTGATCTTTTATTGGAATTTCAGGCTTTGGAAAACATAGGGGTTTTGGACCGTAAGGGTATTGAAAAGGCATATTTGATCGGGTATGAGAATGCCAGTCGGGTGTTGGATGAGATTTTAGGATGAATTGTTATTTACTGGCATTGACAACCTCTCAATTTTCAAACATCATCATAATCCACTTTCAAAACTGGCGTCAAGGGATGCGCCTGACATGTAAGGATAAACCCCTCCGCGATTTCGCCATCGGTCAAGATCTGATTTTTGGCCATTTCGGCCCTGCCTTCGGTGATACGGGCGATACAGGTGCTGCAGACCCCGCCTTGGCAGGAGTAGGGCGCATCGATGTTCTGCTTGAGCACGGCATCGAGCACGCGCTCTTTTTTGTCCATGGTCAGTTCGAAAACCTCATCGTCGACCGTAACGGTCAGTTGGGTCTTGCCTTCGGGCCTATCGGGGCGCTCGTCCAAAATTTCGGTGCTGGTAAAAAGTTCGAAAAGGATTTTATCCTTGGAAATATCATTGTCCTGTAAGGTATCGGATACCAGATCGATCATGGCTTCAGGTCCGCAGAGGTAATAGGCATCGAAATCCGTATGCTTATGTTTGTTCTTTAAGGCGTAATTGACCATAGCAGTGTCGATACGGCCAAAACGGGAATCGTCTTCCTGGGTTTTACTGGTTACGAAGTATACAAAAAACCGGTCGGAGTGGTCCAGTTCCAACTTTACCAAATCGGTGTAGAACATAGTTTCCTTGAACGATTTATTGCCATAGACCAAGACGAACTTGCTCTTCGGATGACTTTC
>NZ_JBGTHY010000478.1:0-5105 GCF_041745955.1 Pricia sp. | reverse complement strand
CCGAAAGGTTATTCCGTAGCTTGGCCGATGTGTGCCACCGATCTTTGGTGTTCTTTCTTGACTTTATGCGCCCAGAAAAGCGGTAGGAATTTTATAAAGGATTTCAAGATAGAAATGGAAGCAGGGGTTCATTCACTAGATCAACTAAAGTACCATTTGGAGAAGGTACATCCAGAATCCCTAAATTGGAACCCTATTCAAACTTTGGATAGGATGGGCAATACACATGAAATTATCTATGCTCCCTATTTGTTCGGATACACGAATTATTCCCGAAAAGGATATGCGGAAAACAGGATAGCATTTTGCCATAGTCCTGTAAATCCGAACCGTCCGATTTCGACCATTTTGGGCGGTGTCGGTTTGGCCGTATCCTCGAAGAGTTCCCATGCCGCGGTTGCTAGTGCCTTCGTCGCCTATGTTGCCGCAACCGGAACCCAAACGAAAACGTATGCCAGGAACGGAGGTCAACCCGGAAATCTGGAAGCTTGGAAAAGCAAGGCCAACAATGAACTATGCAACCATTTTTTCGAGGATACGCTAGAAACGATGGAACAAGCTTTCGTTCGTCCACGGCATCCAAATTGGAACGCATTTCAAGAACAAGGGGCGGAACTATTGCACCAAGGCGTCCTAAAAAAGGGAGAATCACAGAAACTAATAACGGATTTAAATTTTTTATATAGGTCATTTAATCCGGATGGAACAAAAGCAAAATAAAGAGAAATCAATGCCTCCTAACTTGAATAGGAGGCCACAGAAAACTTCGATCCTGCCCAATGGTAGAATACCTTGTTGGACGGAACGGCTAAAAAGCAAAAAATGGCGATATTTTGATGCTCTTGAAATAGAAAAAAACTTTAAACACATGACAAATCCTATGAAATTTTTAGTACTACTACTTCTTTTGATAGGTATAGCACCCGGCGTGTCTGCCCAAAAAACCTACGATCCGGGTGATGTGGAGTACTATGCGATGGACAAACAGCAAATGAATTTCGACGATTACCAGACCCTTTTGGTGAACTACCGCGGTTTTGTCAGTCCCCGTCAATACAGTACCACACAGTTTACAAACGTCCATTTTTTACCGATAGAATCCGAGTTCTATAATTTCAACCTGAACTTTCACGATAAGGGCACGGGGCGTACGATCATGGACGACGTACCGGTGATGTGGGAAAAATGGATTGACGAACGGGAGGCATTTGACCCCTTGGGTTCTAATTTCAGGCCCAACTCGCCCTCGATCATGGTGACACAGGATGAGGAATGGCGGCCGAATTCCTACTACAGAACGGGTACCTTTCATAAGGAATACGATAAGAAATGGGTAAGTTTTTCCGTAAAAAGCTGGACCAATGTGGCGTACGATGATGACGAGGTCTTTTTAAAGCTGGTCTTGAACAACCGAAATTCAAAGGAGCTCAACATGACCTTGGAACCCAATCAGGTTGCCGAAAATCTGGCCTGCCAATTCAAGGAAGGCTCGACAAAGATGAAACAGATCGATACCTTTACCATCGGCAGCGAGGTAGCTTCGGCACGGGTGTCATCCTCTATAAAAGATACTAGCGAAAAGGGATTTGAAATCAGTCTGGCGCCGAAGGAGACCAAGACCTATTGGTTCGCCGTCAGGTTCTATCAAACCAGGGATACCGCTCCAAAAATCTTTCAGACGGATATTCAACAACGTATGGAAGCCGCCGAAAGCGTAACCCGTAAAAAATTGGCCTGGGCCTACGACCGGTTGCCAAAATTGAAAACTGGCAACAAGCAGCTAGAGGAATACTACTATCGCTGTATGCTTTCCGTGCTGATGTCCCGCTATGAGAACCCCAATTACATCACCGATGTGTTCTGGGCCGTGGGTACCTGGCCCTATACGATAAGTTGGGACACTTCGTACAGTTCCGATGTCATCGCCATGCTGGATCCCGAAAGTTTGAAGCAGGCCATATTGACCGACTTCGAGAACGTAAAGATGAAACGCACCTATGTCAGTTGGAACGGTGCTTTTTGGGACAATCTGTATATTCAGGAACCCTTTGCCCTAAAGATAATGATCGAAGCCTATTTGAGGCATACTGGCGATTACAGTCTGTTCGAGGAAAAAGCTGGCGGGGCCACGGTCTGGGAATGGATGCAGCGCTGGGTGACCGAACTGCAGACGAACTACACCAATGAAAAAGGTCTTGTCGATATCGGGTACAATACCGAAAAGATCATCGAAATACGAACGGACGGCTACAACCATGTGGTACCGATTACGAATACCCTTACCATCGACCTGCTCTATAAAATGGCGGAATGGGCAGAGGTGGTCGGCGACAAAAAATCAAAAGAATATACAGCGGAAGCCGAAAAGCTTAAAAAATTGGTCGATGAAAACCTTTGGAACGAGAAAGAAGGCTGGTTCGATAACCTCTATCCCGATGGTTCCAAGGGTACGATTTGGACCTATCACCTTTTGGATCTTTTGGGAGCGGATTATTTGCCCGACCATCAGCTGAACCGTTTGGTGGGCCATATACAGGAAGGTGTTTTTCTCGGAAAATACGGGCTGTATTCGATTGCCCCAAAGGATACCGTGCACTGGGATATGATCGATTCCGATTGGGGAGGTGGCGGCCAATATGCCGGTATGCCCGGCAGGGTTTCCCGATACCTTTATGAAACGGGTTTCGCCGGAAAGGGATGGGACGTTTTACAGCGAAACATGCGATACATCGATTATTTCCCATACTTGCCCCAAAACCCCCGTACCGATAGACCCGAACAGGACCGCTCTTCGATGCCCCTGGAAATCTCCGCCGGTGCCGGCATGGAGGCAATTATCTTTGGAACTTTTGGAATCAAAATGAACGATAAAAATATTACCTTCAAACCTATCAATAATGAGGATATCGGGGAGGCGCAATTGAAAAACATCAACTATCGGGGACGAAAATTTGGAGTGAAACTCGAAAAAAAGAAGTTTTCGATATACGAAGACGATATCCTGATAGCCACCAAGTTCTACGGGGAATCCGTGATGGTAGACCAATAATTTTGGCGTAAAAAGCTCATCCATAATTCGCGTTATCCCAATAAATCAGAAAAATATGAAAATCGGTTTTGGACTTTATAGCCACATGCTCAATGGTGAATATTATCGGTTGGCAAAACAACTGGGCGCTACCCATATCGTTGCCCATTTGACCGATTATTTTCACCAGAGCGATACCGGCCCGGGCGATCAACCCCTAGGAAACAAAACCAAAGGTTGGGGCGTCGCCAAAGAGACCGAAATTTGGTCTTTTAAAGAATTGGCGGCCCTTAAAAAAGACATGGCCGAACATGGGTTGGTTTTAGAGGCCCTGGAAAATTTTAGTCCCGCATTCTGGTACGATGTGCTGTTGAAAGGTCCAAAACGGGAAACGCAGTTAGCGGGCCTAAAGCAGTTGATCCGAAATATGGGCAAAGCGGGCATCCCTATTATGGGGTATAACTTTTCATTGGCAGGTGTTGCAGGAAGGACCATCGGCCCTTATGCCAGGGGCGAGGCCCTATCTGTGGGGCTTGAAGGACATTCGGAGGCTTTGGATAGTCCGATTCCGAACGGTATGGTCTGGAATATGATCTATGATCGTAACGCGCCCGAGGGCCATATCGCGAGCATCGGTCACGAGGAACTTATGGATCGTTACACCTATTTTCTTGATGAAATGATACCGGTTGCCGAAGAGGCGAACGTGAAACTGGCGCTGCACCCCGATGACCCGCCTTTGCAAGAAGTGAGAAAACAACCCCGGATAGGTTACCATCCGGATCATTACCGCGAAATAATGATGCTCAATGACAGTCCCAATCATGTAATGGAACTTTGCTTGGGAACCATTTCTGAAATGAACGGATCCGATGTCTATGCGGCATTGGAAAATTTTGCCCAAAGAAACAAAATAGGGTATATTCATATCAGGAACGTCAAAGGCAAGGTGCCCGATTATAAGGAATCGTTTATCGATGATGGCGATATCGATATGGGCAGAATTATTGAAATCCTGAGAAAGTACAGATTTGATGGCGTACTTATTCCCGACCATGCGCCCCAAGTCTCGGGCAAATCGCCGTGGATTTCGGGTATGGCTTATGCTATGGGATATTTAAACGCATTACGCAACACAATTAAATAAGGGATGATAACCATAGATTTAAAGGACAGGATCATTCTAAATACCGAAGCGATAGCCAAAGCCTTTGTGTGTTTATGCTCCTCCCTGGCAAATGAACTCCATGGACACGCATTGCAGGTTGGTAACGGAGTAGGCCTTCCTAAACTGGGTTGATCATGGAACAGGTATTTTATATAGGATCATATTCCAAAGCAGGCGGCTATTTTACCGATATCAATGGCGAGGGGTTAACCCTATGTTCCCTTGATTTGCAAACGGGCCAGCTTAGTAGAAAATCTTCCTATCCTGAAGCCGTCAATGCCACGTATCTGGCCAAATACGGGGATAATATATTGCTAATAGCCTCCGATCAATATGAGGAACCGGGAAACGTAATGTCGTTCTCGATCGATGAAGATGGGTCATTGAAACAGCTATCCACCCAAAGTACGCAAGGCACGGCGACCTGTCATGTAAGTGCAAATAAGGCAAGAAACCAGATTTTTGTGGCGTCCTATATGAATGGCCGACTTTCGGTGCATTCCATAGAAGAGGGCAGATTATCCGCTGCAAAACACGTTCATAGCTACGAGGGCCAGGGCCCTAATACGGATCGGCAAGAGCGATCGCATGCGCATTGCGCCATGGTTTCCCCTAGTGGTAAATGGCTCTACGTATGTGATTTGGGCAGTGACAAAATATGGCTACATGATACCGCCCGTCTTACTGGTGAATTTTCGGAGGTCATTGGCATCGAGGTACCGGCGGGTTACGGTCCGAGACATTTGGAGTTCGATGCGAACAAAGATGTGGTCTACCTGATCTGTGAATTGAATGCGCACCTGCTCACATACACCTTGGACGATTCGACCGGAATGCTGACATTGGTAAATGATAGCCCAACGCTTCCCGACGATTACAATGAAGTTCCCTCGGCTGCGGCCATACGCT
>NZ_JBGTHY010000477.1:0-2819 GCF_041745955.1 Pricia sp. | reverse complement strand
AGGGACTGGATTCTTTTCATTTCAGGGATGTCGAAAAAATCGTTTCCCAAAAAATCCGATTTCATCTGTATCACGGTCTCGCTATCGTTTCCGGTCAGTATATCGGTAAAGCCGCAATGGGGAAGGTTGCTTCCGATCAAGATCAGATCTCCCTTTGAATAATAGGACACATGGCTACCTATTTGCCGTTTGCCCGAACCTCCCTTGACATAGACCAGCTCGATTTCGGGATGGTAATGCCAAACGGTGTTCTTGTTTTTTTTGTGCGCATCGAACTTTTGGTAGGTATACGAGTGCCCGAAACTGGGTTCTATGGCCTCGAAAGCCGGTTTTTGATTCAGTGTGGGGGTATTTTTCATAGTACAAAGGTAGTAAAGGTGTTACGGAAAATCTTTGCATTATTACCTGAAATATGTCCTAAATTACCTTTATACTGATATTTTGTTCTTTGCTGTGGTAAAATAGAACATAAATTGGAAAATAGGGTAGTAGTGAGTACATGATTTCGAGGCTAAGTTTGTATCATATTATTAACCCCACCTGCCTTGGTGCAGGTCTTAAAACAAAAAATCATGAAAAAAGTAATAAGAACAGTAGCAATGGTAGCCCTTGTTTTCGCTACCGCAACAGGTATGGCCAGTGAACCAAAATTGAGCGTTAGTTTAAATGCGGATGGTAAAAGTTTTGTATATGAGTTGGATGCAACCTCGGGTGAAACCACGATAAAACTTAGGGATGCAGAAAACCATGTTATCTATTCCGAAAGTATCTTGACAGGATCCTTTACCAAAAAGTTCGATACGAAGAATTTAAGGGACGGACTTTATTATTTTACTTCCGAGGATGATTTAAAAAAGGTATCCTATACATTACAAGTAGAGGGCGAAATCATGACCATCCTAAAAAGAAGGGAAAATGCCAAACCCGTTTTCAGAACGGTGGACCGTATGGTGTATCTAAACCTTTTGAATCTTAGTAAAAAGGATGTGAAGATTGAAATATACGATAGCAACGACCGTATTGTTTTTTCGGAAAAGCGTGAGAACGAGATGATCATCGAAAAGGCCCTAAATTTCAAGCAGGCCTTTAAAGATCGCTACACAGTGGTGGTCAAGGATAGTGAAAATACCTACTACGAAAGTATCGTAGTAAGATAGCTAGTTAGTTCAAGTTGAGTTGGGTCCAAAGGTTTTGATGCAGCATCTAGTTCGGCATCTACTTTGGGCTCTTTTTTGTGGGATTATTTGTCCGTTAAGACTTTGGCTTTCTTGGATATGTAAAGGGAGCTTCGGCTCCATTATTTGTTTTTTGGAATTTGGTACTCTTTCTAAAATCTCAAATACCACCACGCCCAATACATCAACCCAAATTGCAGGGGAAGCCTCAAAATCAATATCCATTTCGGAATACCTGCGGATGCCTTTTCTCCCGAAAGCATGTAAAAATGGACGAGAAGAAATACCGAGAGCATACCGATAATGCCATAAATCGAGAGGTCTTTCGTAGCCGAAAAACACAGCCCGATACCCAATAAAATCTCGGTAATACCGCTTAGGGTCACTAAAAATTTATGCGATGGCAGGTACCGCGGCATGATTCGCAGATAAGCTTTGGGTTTTATAAAGTGCATCACACCCGCAATGATATACATTGCGGCCATTAGGTAAAGGTGCCAGGGGAAATTCAAATTCAAGTTCAAAAAAAGTTTATGAGTTTATGGGTTTATGAGTTTATAAAAGGGGATCATTTTTACTTTGTGCTACTGCTACTGCTACTGCTGCTACTGCTGCTACTGCCCGCTCTCCACCGCAATCCATCCATTGATTTTATCTTCTAACAAAGCCAATGGCACACATCCGGTTTCCAAGACTTGGTTGTGGAACTCCCGGATGTCAAAGTCATCGCCGAGTTGTTTTTCTGCTTTGGCGCGGAGTTCCAGAATTTTTAGCTGTCCGATTTTATAGGATAGGGCCTGGCCCGGGTTCGCCATATAGCGTTCGATTTCGGAGGTAATGCCGGCCTCGGACTCCGCTTCATTTTCCAAAGAGTAATGAATGGCCTTTTCGCGGGACCAGCCTTTGGAATGTAATCCCGTATCCACTACCAACCGCACGGCACGGTGCATTTCTGCGCCCAGCATCCCGAAATATTGGTAGGGGTCTTCGTAGAGTCCCAATTCCTTGCCCAAGGACTCGGTATAGAGCGCCCATCCTTCGCCATAGGCACTATACCAAAGTGTTTTTCGGAACTTTGGGAGTGCTTCGTTTTCCTGCGTAAGCGAAACCTGGAAATGGTGTCCGGGAATGGCCTCATGCAGGAACAGATCTTCATCGGAATATATATTGTATTCGCTAGCATCGGGAATCGGAACATAAAAGATACCGGGCCGTGTACCGTCTAAGGAACCCGGATTGTATTCCGCACTTGCCGATGCCTCTCGAAAAGCTTCCGTACGGCGCACCTCAAAAGCTGTTTTTGGTTGTTTGTCGAATAGCTTATCGACCTGCGGTTTCATTCTGTCGTGAATGGCGTTGAAATTATCGATGACCTGTTGGGGCTCGGTAAAGGGCATCAGTTCTTTTTTGTTCCTAACATGGTCGAAAAAGGCATTTAGGTCGCCCTTAAAACCGACCCGTTCTTTCACTTTTTCCATTTCCGTTGAAATTCGGGCCACCTCGTCGAGCCCGATTTGGTGGATTCCATCGGCGGTCATATCCGTGGTGGTGTATAATTTGATTTGATGCTTATAATAAGCGTCTCCCCTCGGAACACCTTCAATACCACTGGTCTCCCTGCCCGATGCCATATACTCGGAGGCC
>NZ_JBGTHY010000476.1:0-9447 GCF_041745955.1 Pricia sp. | reverse complement strand
GGAGAACTCTAGAAGGTTTTGACCCTTGAAAATATCCATATAAAGCCTATATTTATTGAATCCAAAAGTATGAATTTAACTACTGACCTCTAAAAGTTTAAATCACTTCCATACCTGAAGTATTTGGAAAAAATTTTTGTGGCGATTTTAATGAGCCGGAATAGATAGTTATCGGGCGATGGAAACAATGGACAATGTTGAAAAGAGGCAATTTTAATCGGTCTTCGAGCGCAAAACATTGAAGACCTCTGGAAAGTTCAAGCTTAGATAGTTTTTTATTGCCTTTAAATATCCCTGTTACTAGAAGCATGTAACGATACATCATCGGCCTATAGCATATCCCATCTTTGGGCACAAAGAGATATTAACCGGTTTTTCATCCTTAGCGTACGTTTTCGCACCGATGGGCTCCATGCCCCCCATTATAGCTGGCCTACAATTATGGTGTAAGTAAAAATCCGATCATAATTGCGACCGACTTAAGAATAACCTTGGTATAGTCCCAAAAAACGGCCAAGGCCGTTTTCGGGACAGCCCCTGAATGATATATGGGCGTAAATCCTAAAATTCTTTGCCCTGCCACAAAGGGTCCTATGGGTAGGGGCTCCGTTTTTCGAATCTTCCCCTGCACCGCGTTTCCCTCGAAAGGAAAGGAAGGCCTTACCTTGTTCAAATTCAAGTTTTTGCCGCAACCCGTTTATTTTTCTTTTTATAGCTGCGCCCATACCATAATAGGACTCCCGTAATAGGTAGGCTGGCCGTCAACAGGCTTACCAGAAAAGCGATTATCTTTCCTGCGATTCCACCGATGGCACCGATATGGATGTCGTAGTTCATACGCAATATTTTGTCCGCAACGCTCGTATCCCGGTACATGCCATATATGGTGGCGGACTTGATTTCCTCCAGAGTATTTTGATCAAAAAAGCGAAAGTCCGAATCGTAATACAGGCCTTCGCTATTGGAAACCTCCACATAGATACTGGATGTTTCGTCGAAGGGGTAGTGCAGTTCGAAGCTCTCGGCATTAGGGGAAGCTTTCCGGAGCTGGGGGATCAACCGGTCCATGGGCAAAACGCTATCGCCTTGAACGGCTGTTCCGTCGGTATTTTCGGGTATCGAAAATGTGACCTCCTTTTTCCCGCCGGCCGTCCTGTAGACCGCATATTGAAACCAGTTGTACGACATTACCAAGCCTGTCAGGGCGAGTATCAGGGCGAGGGAACCTACATAGAACCCGATTATGGAATGGAAATCAAAGTTTTTGCGTTTCCATCGGTCGGTCGATTTCCAGTCGAACTTTAAACGCTGTTTTAGGTTCCGGCGCTTTTTGGGCAACCATAGGATAAGGCCGGAAACCAAGATCAGCACAAAGAGCCATACCGATACGCCAACGACCTGTTCGCCCAAAGTTTTCGGAAGCCACAGTCGCATATGGCCTTTTAGGACAAAAGAAAAGAATCCCGAAAGATGGTCATCGATCTGGATGATTTCCCCGGAATACGGATTCAGGAAAACACTTCGGTAAAATTCGGGTTCGGCCTCATAAAAAATGACCTCGATGGCATCGCCCGCTTTTTTGAAGACCGTACCGTGTACGGCATGATCCGGAAAAACCGTTTTGGCCGTATTCCTTGCTTCCGATGCCGTTAAGACGGGTTCGTTTTTCGGGACTACCTTTTTATAACCGTCATAAAGGCTTTCGACCTCTTCCTTGAACACCCAACAGCATCCGGTAACCGCAACGATAAACACTACGATACCGGTAGCCAGGCCTAAAAACTTATGGATCGTGATTATACTTTTTCTAAACTTCATCTGTTGCCTATTGTAAAGTGCCGTTTCAAAACCGGTCCTCGCCCGCTGTTCTAAAATGAATACGTGAAATTGGCCAATAAGGCCCTTGGCATTTGCGGGTTTATGGTGGTCCAGCCTTTATAGTATTCCTTGTTAAAGGCGTTGTTCAGTTTTAGGGCGATCCGGTATTTATTGGCTTGGTAAAAAACGGAGGCATTGGCGACCGTATAACCGGGCAACGTGAAATTTCCGGTCGTGCTGTAGTTCTTTACGAAACGCTCGCTGGCACCGTTAAAGCCAAAGCCCAGTCCGAAACCGTCCAGTTTTCCCCGTTGCAGTTCATAGTTCGCCCAAAAGTTGTAGAGCGTTTTCGGTCCGGCCTCCAAAGGTCTTTTGTTGACGATAAGGGGGTCGTCCGATTTGGTGGTCTTGCTATCGTTGTTACTATAGCCGGCCCGGATGTTCAATCCCCTTGACGGATTGGCGTTCACTTCCACTTCAAGGCCTTTGCTTTCCACTTCGCCGCCCTGTACCATGTTGAACGGGGAATCGGGATCTACGATTACGCGGTTCTTGACCCGGATGTCATAGTAACTCAGGGAAGCGTTCAATCGGTTTTCAAAGAAATTGGTCTTGATGCCGAATTCCATCTGGTCCGCCTGTTCGGGGTCGAAGGTGCGCAAGCGTTGCGGGCCATCTTCGGGATTGCCTACAAGCTGCGGGGCAATATTGGTAAATCCGTTCTGGTAGTTGGCGAATACCGACAATTTATCGACGATGGGCTGGTACATCAGTCCGAATTTTGGGGAAAGCGCCACTTGGTCAAAATCGTCCTCGGTGGTCGAGAGGTCGCCCTCGTTATCGAACCGGTCCAACCGAAGGCCGGCCATAAGTAAAACGTTCTGGGTCAGGTTCAGCACATCGGAAATATAGAGACTGTATATATGGTATTTTGATTTGATGTTTCCGATGGCCTGTGAGGCCAAGGCCGCATCGACCCCGGCGGTGGACAGCGGATAGCTATCTTCCTCGATTTCTTCTGTAAAAGGGTTATCGCCGCTCGTGCCTCCTTCGGGGGTAACGTTGCCGTAAAAGGCATAGCCGCTATTGTTGCTGGTCTCGGTGGCGTTAAAATAGTCAAGGCCAACGACGGTTCTATTGCGCAGCCCCCCAATTTTAAAATCGCCGGTAAAGTTCTGCTGAATATCCGTTGTCTGGGTATTGGCGTTCTGCTTGCTGATAAACCGTGTAAAGGCATCGTCGCCCAAAATTCCATACTCGAACAAATAGGAATAATACCCGTTGGTAGATGTGGAACTTTTGGAGAGCAAGGTCTGCGATTGCCAAGTGTCGGACAGCTTATAGTCCATCTCAAGGCGATAGTTCTGTGTCGGGTTTTTAAGCGTGAGCTCGTTGCTCGTGAACGATATCTTGTTGTTGTAGCCCAGTTCTTCGAGATTATCGGATTCGGTCGGGGCGTTCCGGTTCAGGAACAAAAAGGTGGGATTGGTCTGTTCGGCCTGTGTGATTTCCCCATAGAACGAGAAGGATAGCCTGTTGTTCACTTTGTAGGAAAGCGAGGGTGCCACGAAAAAGGATTTCCGAAAGCCGGCATCCTGAAAGCTCCGTTCGGTAGAATAGGAAGTATTCAACCTGAAATAGATGTCCTTTTGCCGATCGAGCGGAAGGTTGAGATCCCCCGTAACCTGGTTCAGCCCATAGGTTCCCGAAGTAAAGGATAGCTCGCCGCCCGTGCCCACATACGGTTTTTTGGTGACTACATTTATCAGCCCGCCATATGAACTGACGGCATTGCCGAAGAGGGTTGCCGACGGCCCCTTGATGACTTCGATACGTTCAATGTTCGCAGGGTTAATGGTGCCATTGGTCAATCCCGGCAGGCCGTTGACGAGTTGGGGCTGGACCGAAAATCCACGCAGCGCATAATAGCCGGCACCGTCACCTCCCCGTCCGGTAGATGCCCAAAGATTTTCGACACCGGTCGCATTTTTGAGCGCATCGTCAAAGTTGGTGACCACTTGTGATTCCAAAAGAGCTGTGGTAATCGTACTGTATACTTGCGTATTCTCGATATCCTTCAAAGCAAGTTTGGCAACGTACGCCGTTTTTTTCCGGGAAAATTTATTGGTCCGCTCGCCCTCCACGACGACTTCGCCCAAGATTTCGTTGCCTTCGTAAAGTATAACCGTATTTAAATCGAGGGTCCGGTCGCCCGAAACGGAGAAAGGTATCTCGCGGGTCTTAAAACCTAAATAGGAAATGGTCAGCGCATGGGCTCCAGTTTCCAGACCGGCAAGCGCGAAATATCCGTTTTCGTCGGTCTGTGTTCCCTTGGATGAGTTGTTCAGTAGCACGTTCACACCTAACAGAGGGGTTTGGGAATTGTCGGTTACCTTTCCTTTCACGGTGACGTTCTGCGCAAATCCGATAGCGGACAGGACAGAGAAGAGTAGGATAGTGATAGGATATTTCATTAATTTTATTTAGACTTTATATAAATAAAAGATTTCGACAAATGTAAATGCTGCTTTTGTCTCTGCCAAATTATTTATAATAAATCTAAATAATAATTCGTTGCTATCGAAAACATCGCTTTGGCCAATGATATCCCCGGAAGGGCTAAGGCCATGGATATATTTAGCTTTGGAACGATATTTAATTTCAGGATCTGGAAAGCACGGAATTAGTCCAAAATATCCGAATCTAGAATTATACACGACCACCCCCAATATCTTCCGATTTCATCACGAAAACTCCATGAAATCTATAAAGTTCATTAAACGGCCCTCAAACGTAAACGAAACCCGTGTTTTAGAAAGTCTAAATAAATATGGGGTTAAGTAGACCAGGGGTTATTCACCAATTAAGGATTAAGAAGAAAAATCAATAGTGTCATAAAAGCTTACTATGTATTACCATGCAGCTTGTAAACGTTTCAATTCCTTTAAATGGCATATTTCTCAATCTATACCGTTTTCCACTTCCAAGGAACCGATCTGGTTCTCAATCTTTCCGATTCTTCCTTTCCATATTTTCCACAGGAAGAATATCTGGACGGAAATCAACACCGATACAAATATGCTCCACACAAAAATTTTTGTCCAGTTCCAGTCGACGGAGGATGCGAAGAATGCAAGTATGGCCATTATCGCAATCACCCTGGCCGCTATGGAAATAATGGCATATCTTTTTATCCTATATACATATCGCCCCAACGATTCCGACAGGTTCGGCCCGTTTATTGGGGACTGCACAAGACGGTAGCCGAGCAGGTTGTGCAGTACGAGCAGCATAACGGACGCGACGAGGGCCACGTTCCATAACAAGGGCTTTTGGTCGCCGTCGAAACCGGTATAATAGACCGATAGAAATAGCGACCATAGTATGGTCTCCAGAACTAGTTGCAGCCTCATCCTTTTGAGTACCGGGTGTCCGTTGACCATGCCCATTTTCCTAAGGGCGTCCATACTTTTGTTCTTACCGCCGTTTTGATATTCCAATCTTAGTTCGTCAATTTCCATGTCTATTGGTTTAAAATTGTTCTTAATCTGTTCTTTATCCTATTGAGCCTTACCGCCAGATTGTTCTTGCGGATGCCCATCACTTTGGCAATCTCGGTGATGTCGAACCCGTCAAGGTACAACGAGACAATGGCCTTTTCTGCATCATCCAACTGTCCTATGGCCCTGAAGAGCTTTTCCCTGTTGGGATTCTCATCATTTTCGGCCCGGGATGGTTCCGGCAGTCGTTCTGTTGCAACCGTTTTAATCTTTCGCTTTCGAAAGCTGGCCATGGCGGTGTTCAGACCGATACGGTACATCCACGTGCCGAACTTTGAACGCCCTTTAAATTGGGGATAGGACCTCCAAAGCTGGTAGACGATTTCCTGGAACAGGTCTTCACGATCCTCTTTGGAATCCCTGTAGATGGCGCAAATCTTATGCAGCAGACCTTGGTTCTTGTAGACCGCAACCAGAAATTCTTCCTTGCTCATCCCCATATCACCATTTTATGGAATTATGGACCTGGCCCGTTCCTAGGGCAACTATCCCGTTGAAATCGGTTCCGTTGCAGAAAAATAGATATTGTAGCGGTGCTGAAATTCCGAGAACCCTTTTTTTTGTTTTCATGACCTTTTGTTTACCTATAAGTTGCGAAGTGCGGACGAAAAATTACAGTAGGAGTGGATTTTTTTTCTTCTATGTCGTTGAGAAGATATTGTTCCCGGTAAAAAACATCCCTTTAAAAAGAATACCAATGGCAGGGTAAAATCTATATAACGCTCTCTTTAAGGAACAACAAAAATCGTCAGACAATGGTGTTATTTAGAAGATTTTTTGAAATCTTATTTTTTGGTGTGAAATTGACTATTTCAGAGGGTCAATTAACGGCCGTTGAAGATTAACGATTTGAGGTTTTTGAAAGTCTAATTTAACGTGGGATTTTTTTGCATCACCTTTTACCGCTTTTATAACGTCTCGGCTCGCGCAGTGCGGGGCCGGAACGCACCTGCCTTTCCGCCACGCTATAGCAAAAATCTTTTTGTTTTGGTTTTATCCTGTCCCGCGTAAAAGCGAAATCCAAAAGATTTTGCGGTGCCGCGCAGCACGCCCAGACCAATGGATAATGCACTTACACCCGCATTGCGAGGTTTTGTTGTAAAACGTTTTCAATGATAGAAAAGTCAATTATTAGGAAGAAGAAATTTGTCACCTCTTCCACTTTTTATCATTCTTTCTGTGAAATCTTTTTCGAAGTCCTTTTTGGGAATCTTTTTCTGAACATAATGAGATAGTTTATTTCCATTTTTTATTCGAGAGTATTCAATCAGACCCTTCTCACCTTTTAACTCAAGTTTGTAATCATGCATTTTAACTGTAAATTTTTTTAAAGTATCCTGCGCTTTACCATCTAAAATATAGAAATACTTACCATCAAATTTATAGTTCTCTGCATAGTTGATTGAATAATTGGAGGGTTGAAAAATATAAAACACATTGTCGTCAAAATATATCTCCTGATAGTCAAATTTATCGGTAATGGTATTATCGGTTATATACCAATCACCTCGTAAATTAAGTTGGTCCGAACCTTCTCGTTGTTTACAATTCACTAAAGTCAATAGTGAAAACAAAATAAGACCTGTTTTGAAAAAGAATTTGATATGATTAAAAAAGAACTTCAAAAAAATTTCGGTTATTAGTTATAATAATTTTACTGTCTAATTTTATATTAAACCACTTATTTTCATAAAGTTTAAAATCCTCAATATTTTCAGGATTTTTATCTTATTTCCGCTTACACAAGATGAATTTGAGAATAGTTTTTTGCTTGTTTAGATGTTACTACAAATGTTTTACAACGTTTCGTGTATGAGCAGTGGCGTGGTTCGTCACGGACAATGAGGGTGTAATTTAAACTCTGTCTGAATGATTTTTTATATTAACATTCAAACAGAGATTTAAAATGACACAGGAAGAATTAGACAACATCGAAAAAAAGGCACTTGAACAATTTACGACCGGAAAAAGCCTGTTCGGCAAGGACGGTGCTTTTGCACCCTTGCTCCAGAACTTTCTGGACAAGGCCCTGGAAGCGGAGATGGAAGGCCATCTCGACAAGGAAGAGCGTTCCAAGGGCAACAAGCGCAACGGCAAGGGCAGTAAGACCCTCAAAACGGGGGTCGGCACCTTTGACATAAAAACGCCCCAGGACCGCCAGAGCAGCTTCGACCCCGAGATCGTAAAAAAGCGCCAGACCATACTTGCGGACAACCTCGCCGACAAGATAATAGGCCTTTACGGGCTTGGGATGAGCTATCGGGACATCTGTGCCCACATCAAGGAGATGTACGACACCGAGATCTCGCACAGCGTCCTGACCGAGATCACCGATCGGATTATACCCGATATCAAGGCATGGCAGCGAAGGCCGTTGGACGCGATGTACTGCATCGTCTGGCTGGACGCCATGCACTACAAGGTCAAGGAGGACGGCAAGGTCCGCCACAAAGCGATCTACAACATATTGGGGATCGACAGGAACGGCCATAAGGACGTACTGGGCATGTACATTTCGGAGAGCGAGGGGGCCAACTTCTGGCTGCAAGTGCTCACCGACCTGAACAACCGTGGGCTCAAGGACATACTGATAGCCTGTACGGACAACCTGAAAGGGTTCACCGATGCCATCCTGAGCATATTCCCGAAGACCGACGTGCAGCTGTGCATAGTGCACCAGATACGCAACTCGCTCAAATACGTGGCTTCCAAAGACCAAAAGGAGTTCATGCGCGACCTTAAAATGGTCTACCGTGCCAACGGCAAGGAGGAGGCCGAGGACGAACTTCTGAACCTGGAGGAAAAATGGGGCAAGAAGTACCCGGTGGTCGTCCAGAGCTGGAACGACAACTGGGAGAACCTATCGAGCTACTTCGCATATTCCGCCCCCATCAGGAAGATCATATACACCACGAACGCCGTAGAGGGATTCCACAGGCAGGTGCGGAAGGTGACCAAGACCAAGGGCGCGTTCACCAGCGACATGGCCCTTATGAAGCTGATCTATCTGGCGACCATGAACATCAAGAAGAAATGGACCTCGCCATTGCAGAACTGGGCCACGACGGCCCAACAATTATTTATTAAATTTGAGGGCCGGATGCCACTCGATTTGAGCACAGCCCCTCCGGGGGGTACCCCCCGGAGGGGCTGAGAGACCGGACAGAGTTTAAATTACACTCCCCGGACAATTGCAAACAGGTACTTGCCATTGGAAATTCCGCAGGATTTCCAAGTAGGCGAGGACAAGCCATTGCTTATACACATTGTAGCACGTTTTTATTCCTTTCTCAAATAAAGTCCTTTTAGATTGCTGGCTGTTGCTAAATCATAAGAAGATTCTGTGCAAATTTCTGTTTTATCAAAGTTCCTACATACAGTTATATCCAAATAGTTTACTGGTCTAGGAAATTTTTCATTTGTGCTTGGTGCTCCTCTGTTAGTAACCGGTTGTAATTTAAACTCATAATTTTCTCCACTTTTTACTTTTATTCCGTTGTGATATTTCGGTTGATTTTTATTAGAAACTATTTTATAAAATTCTTTTTCGTTTTCAATAAATATTAAGTAATAATTTTCGATTGAGTCAATTTTCGAAATTTTTGCACTCACATCTATTCCGAGTTCAAATTTTGGTTTATACGTTTCTTTTCCGACGTTTTTACTTTTGCAGGAAAACAATATTAAAATCAGAATTAGGAATATATTTTTCATTAGGGATTTTTTTTCTCAAATGTGCTACAACGCCCGGGCTATGACAAGTAGGGCGGGTGATAAGCAATGAACTTTCCGCGAAGCCCTTAGGCAAAGCTTTTGTATTTTGTGTTTATCTTTTTTTCTTAAATGCGAAATCAAAAGATTTGACGGTGCTAGTAAACAAGTACAATCCAATGGGAATAGGACTTACCGCCCTATTTGCCATAGGTTTTGTTGAACGAATCCTCCCTAAGGTCGGAAGCTTTGCACGTTGAAGATACGATATTCCCTAAATTTATGGTCAACTTAAAATTTACCGATATGTACAAAAAAAAGTAAAACGATCGTAGAGACCGCTATCGCGGAATTACCG
>NZ_JBGTHY010000475.1:0-18486 GCF_041745955.1 Pricia sp. | reverse complement strand
GGCCATCTCGGCGCGCTCGCACTGCTTCTTCCATCAAGTGGAAGGGTTATATATCGATAAGGACGTATCCTTTGCCGACCTGAAACAGACGCTACAGTTTTTTACCACAGAACTTTTTGGGAAATCCAAGATTCGATTACGCCCATCCTATTTCCCATTTACAGAACCCAGTGCAGAGGTCGATGTCTATTGGGGTTTGGAGACCGAGACCGATTACCGCATGACCAAGGGTACCGGATGGTTAGAGATTATGGGCTGCGGGATGGTAGACCCCAATGTGTTGGACAACTGCGGTATCGATTCAAAGGAATATTCGGGTTTTGCCTTCGGAATGGGCATCGATAGAATCGCCCTTTTGCTGCACCAGATTTCCGATATCCGCCTATTGAGCGAGAACGATGTCCGGTTTTTGGAGCAATTCAGGAGTGCATTGTAAATCCATTTTAACTACGAAAGTTTGGGAATTCCTATAGTAACCAGTAAAAATTTTGTTCTCTTTTATAGGATGGGGGCAAGGAAAGATCATGAAAAAAGATATCGAAATACCGATTGCCAAAGACGTTCATGTGGCCATCATACATGAATGGAACGATGAATTTCTTTCAAAGGATTGGAATGCCTATATCATCAACGGCAGAAGCACACCCATTGAAATGGTACTGGTAGTCTCCAAGGGTTTTGAAGCGGATCGAAAAACCTCGACCATGCGCCACGGAATTGGGTCTGTAGGGCCGAAATCCTTCAAAAGGATAGAATTGGTACAAGAGGATGTACTTGGCCTGAACAATGAATTCTTCGTTACTTTCTTTGCAGGGAACAAACTCTATGAAAGGCGGTTTGTATTCCCTAAGAATTCAGTCAAACAGAGTGCTATTAAACCCATACCTATCATTGAAAGGGATGGTATTTTGGCAAAGTGACCATTCTTCACGCCCTTAACGATCAATTAACTTTAACGGCTCGGTGGGTTACCCTACCCATCGTAATTTTATGGTTTAAACTCGATTTTGCGGCACCTGTTTAGGTCGTTGTGTCAATAGAAGAAATACGTAAACATCATACTGACGAGGCCAAAAACGATTAATCTTGAATTGAAATGAAAAAATCCATACACTCCTATCACACGTTATTTCTGGTAAGCATCTTATGTTTAACGGGATGCGGAAACGGCAATGGGGAACAGAAATCGGGTGGTGCGGGACAAAAACAACAGACCCCCTATTTTTCCGTCACCGAGATTCCCTTAAAAACCGTAACCGCCTTTACTACGTACCCGTCCAGTATAGAGGGCATCGTGAACAGTGAGGTCAGGGCTAAGGTCAGCGGCTATATCACTCAGGTACTCGTCGATGAGGGCCAAAAGGTACGCAGGGGGCAGACCCTTTTCAAGCTCGAGACCCAGTCGCTGAACCAAGATGCCGCGGCGGCAGAGGCCAACGTGAACGCCGCCCAGGTAGAGGTGGATAAACTAAAGCCCTTGGTCGAAAAAAACATCATCAGCGAGGTACAGATAGAGACCGCTAAAGCGCAATTGCAGCAGGCCAAAAGTAATTACAGCAGTATCGCCGCCAATATCGGCTATGCCAATATCAAGAGTCCCGTTGACGGATATGTCGGCGAGATACGGCTTCGCAAGGGTTCGTTGGTCAGCCCGGGCAATCAAACCCCTTTGACCACGGTTTCCGATATCAGTAGGGTATATGCCTATTTTTCGATGAACGAAAGGGATTATATCTCCTTTTTGCGGAACGCCGAGGGCGAGGGTATTTCAGAAATCATAAAAAACCTGCCCAAGGTACAATTGGTTCTGCCGGATGGTAGCGAATATGAAGAGGAAGGCACCATAGAAACAATCAATTCGCAGGTAAGTTCGACAACGGGAGCCGTTTCGTTCCGGGCGGTTTTTGATAATCCCGACCGGTTGCTGACCAACGGCAACAGTGGCAAGATCAAGGTGCCCAAAATCTATGAGGATGCCGTTGTCGTGCCCAAAACGGCAACTTTCGAACGCCAAGGAAGTACCTATGTGTACAAGGTCGGCCAAGACAGTATGGCGACCGCCGCCCAAATAGATGTCGAAAAAGAGGTAGACAATCTGTATGTCGTTAGTTCGGGCCTAAAAAAGGATGATCGTATTGTAGGAAAGGGCGTGGCCAAACTTAGTGGGGAGACCAAGATCAACCCACAAGAAACCCCTTTCGACAGTATCGCCAAGCCTATAGACCAAGTATTCCGGTAACTATCGTAGAAATAGAACACTATGCTAAAAACATTTATAGAACGGCCCGTACTCTCCACGGTAATATCAATCATCATCGTTATTCTAGGTATTTTAGGGGTGACGACCTTGCCGATTACCCAATACCCAGATATTGCGCCGCCGACCATTCAGGTAAGTGCGACCTACCCGGGTGCCAATGCGGAAACGATCTTGGAAAGTGTGGTCATTCCCCTGGAGGAACAAATCAACGGGGTTGAAGGGATGACCTATATTACCTCAACGGCCACCAATAGCGGTACCGCTACAATCCAGGTTTTTTTCGATCAGGAAGTAGATCCCGATATTGCCGCGGTAAACGTACAGAACCGGGTGGCGCGTGCCAATCCCCTTTTACCACAGGCCGTACTTCAGACGGGGGTCACCACACAAAAGCAGCAGAGCAGTGCGCTGATGTTTTTGTCCGTTTATAGTAGCAACGAGGATTATGACGACACTTTCATCCAAAATTACCTAAAGATCAACGTAATACCTGAGATACAGCGGGTCAACGGAGTGGGCAACGTCAACGTTTTCGGAGGGAAGGACTACGCCATGCGCATTTGGCTCAAGCCCGAAAAATTGGCCGCCTATAACCTGATTCCCACAGACGTTACTGCGGCCCTGAACGAACAGAGCCTAGAGGCGGCCGCGGGCTCCCTTGGGGAAAACAACGGCGAGGCCTTTTCGTACACCATTAAGTACGGGGGCAGGTTCAAGACCGAGGCCCAATATAGCGATATCGTAATCAAGGCCTTGGGCAACGGCGATTTTTTAAGGCTCAGCGATGTCGCCGACATCGAGCTGGGCGCCCAATCGTATTCCGCCAGTTCGGTGACCAAAGGATTTCCCGCAGTAAGTATGGGTATCTATCAGACCAAGGGATCCAATGCCCGTGAAATTATCGATGAGGTAAAGCAGGTACTGGACAATGTCAGGGAGGAATTGCCCGATGGCATGGATATTTTCATCCCCTATGATACGAACAATTTCCTGAACGCTTCCATCGAAAAGGTGGTCACTACGCTTGTGGAGGCCTTTTTGTTGGTGTTTTTGGTGGTCTTTATTTTTTTACAGGATTTTCGATCCACTCTTATTCCTGCCATTGCCGTACCCGTATCCATAATCGGAACGTTTTTCTTTTTGAACCTCTTCGGTTACTCCATCAACCTGTTGACCCTTTTTGCCTTGGTCCTGGCCATCGGTATCGTGGTAGATGATGCCATCGTGGTCGTGGAGGCCGTACATGCGAAAATCGATGCCGGCGAAGAAAATCCAAAAAAGGCAAGTCTTGACGCGATGCACGAAATTTCGGGGGCCATTATTTCGATAACACTTGTAATGGCGGCCGTTTTTATACCCGTCACATTCGTGCAGGGGCCTACCGGGGTATTTTATGAGCAGTTCGGGGTCACCCTGATCGTGGCTATCGCAATTTCGGCAGTGAACGCCCTTACCTTGAGTCCCGCGCTCTGTGCCCTGTTTTTAAAGGGACATGACGAAAAGGAAAACAAAAAGGGAAAAAAACCAGGATTCGTCCAGCGCTTTTTTGACGGATTCAACCGGGGCTTCGGCGCAACGGTAAAAAAGTATGGCAAATCGGTGCATTTTCTGTACCGGAACAAATGGATTACCGCAGTTATCCTGATTTTGGCGGGAGTCGGCATTTGGTGGTCCGCATCTACCTTGAAGACCGGTTTTGTGCCCGATGAGGACCGGGGCATCATCTTCTTGAATGTCGAGCTCCCCCCCGGGTCATCCATAGACCGGACCCACCAAGTGAACCAAGAACTTTATGAAGGCCTAATAAAAATACCCGGTGTCCAAGCCGGTACGGTGGTCGAGGGCAGAAGTTTTTTAGGAGGTGCAGGCAGTAATTTCGGGCTTGGATTTATGCGATTGGAAGATTGGGACGAGCGTGATGCGGATTCCCTCTCCATCGAAACCATTACGGACAAGATGTTCGGGGTGGCCGCCCAGATTCCCGAAGCGAACATCGTATTCTTCGCACCGCCCAGTATACCCGGTTTCGGAAGTTCTGCGGGTGTGGAGGTGAACTTGCTCGACCGTTCCGGGGGCACTTTTAACGAACTCGACGAAACCAATCAAGAGTTTATCGGAAAGTTGGACCAACGCCCCGAAATCCAATATGCCCAATCATCCTTCAACACCAAATATCCGCAGTACGAGATAGAGCTCAACGTACCCCGTGCCAAAGAATTAGGGGTTTCGATAAACAGTATCTTTTCAACGCTTCAGGGATATATAGGCAGTATTTTTGCAACGGATTTTTCCCGTTTCGGTAAACAGTACCGTGTTTATGTGCAGGCATTGCCCGAAGACCGCGCCGACAAATCAGACCTCGACCAGCTGTACGTGCGTACCGACAGCGGCGAAATGACGCCAATAACCGAGTTTTTAGAACTAAAGAGGGTATACGGGCCGCAATCGGTGACCCGGTTCAATCTGTTCAACTCGACCACCGTTACCGCCGCGCCCAATCCGGGGTTCAGTTCCGGTGACGCGATCAAGGCCGTGCAGGAAGTGGCCGAAGAGCTGCCCGGCAATTACACAACCGCCTATTCCGGGCTTACCCGCGAAGAGGTGAACGCCGGCAACCAGACGACCACGATATTTATGTTGTCGATCTTGTTCGTCTATTTTTTGTTGGCGGCGCAATATGAAAGCTATCTGTTACCCTTTTCCATACTGCTTTCCTTGCCCCTGGGTGTTTTTGGGGCTTACATTACCACCCAACTGACCGGCTTGCAGAACAACATCTATTTTCAGATCGCATTGATCATGTTGCTGGGGCTATTGGCCAAAAACGCTATCTTGATC
The DNA here is from genome assembly GCF_041745955.1 of Pricia sp. Taxonomy (NCBI): domain Bacteria; kingdom Pseudomonadati; phylum Bacteroidota; class Flavobacteriia; order Flavobacteriales; family Flavobacteriaceae; genus Pricia; species Pricia sp. The sequence continues at coordinate 13,388 of NZ_JBGTHY010000475.1, read as the reverse complement.
GTGGAGTTCGCGCTACAGCGAAGACGGAGGGGCGAATCGATTTTAGATGCTGCCGTAAATGGGGCGGAAGCTAGGCTTAGGCCCATCCTCATGACCTCCTTTGCCTTTATCCTTGGACTGATGCCCCTGGTGCTGGCCAGTGGCGTGGGTGCCAAGGGAAACCGATCCATCGGTACGGGCGCGGTCGGTGGCCTGCTAATCGGTACGGTATTGGGCGTATTTGTTATTCCCATCCTCTTTATCCTCTTCCAATGGCTACAGGAAAAGATTTCCGGCAATCCTTCCCAAAAACAAATTGAGAACACTGAACAAAACGCATAGAATGAAAATATCAAGAATGTATCCTTGGCTACTTTTGATGGTGGTGCCGATATTTCTAATTTCCTGTTTTGCCGCCAAGAATTATGAACGGCCGGAAGTGGTCGACGAGGCTGGTTTCCGAACGGATAACCTGCCCCAGGACAGTATGACCATGGCCACGGTCTCCTGGAAGGAATTGTTCACGGATACCACCCTACAAGGTCATATCACGGAAGGCTTGGTAGAAAATATCGATATCCGCATCGCCCTACAGCGTATTTTGGCGGCAGAGGCCTATGTCAAACAGGGCAGGGCCGGCTTTCTGCCTACTTTGCAAGGTTCCGCCCAATACACCCATCAAGAACTTTCGGGCAACAGCCAGTTCGGAGCCATGTTTCCGTCGTTGGACCAGTACCAGATAAGTGGCGGACTCTCATGGGAGGCCGATATCTGGGGAAAGATCCGCAGCAATAAAAGGGCCTTTCAGGCCGGTTACTTGCAGAGTGTAGCGGCACACCAGGCCGTTAAGACCGATTTGATCGCCAATATCGCGACCCTATATTATCAGCTGTTGTCATTGGATGAACAGGTGCGAATCACCGAAGAAACCGTTAGGACCCGTAAAAACTCGCTCGAAACTACCCAGGCCCTTAAAGAAGCAGGAAACGTCACTGCGGTGGCCGTAAAGCAGACCGAAGCACAGTTTTACACGGCGCAGGGTATCCTGATTGATCTGACCAACCAGACCCGTCTGGTCGAAAACACCCTTTCCATTCTACTCGGTAGGGAGCCCGGCGACATTCAGCGCACCTCGCTTGAAAAACAGGAAATCACGACGGACCTGAACGTCGGCGTTCCGATTCAGTTGTTACGAAACCGCCCCGATGTCATTGCCGCGGAATACGATCTTGTAAATGCCTTCGAATTGACCAATGTGGCACGCAGCAATTTTTATCCGTCCCTGACCCTAAGCGCAACGGGCGGATTGCAAAGTCTTGATTTTAGCCAGCTTTTTGATTCTACCTCCCTTTTTGCCAACATCATGTCTAGCCTTACACAGCCTATTTTCAATGGTAGAACGATTCGTACCCAGTACGAAGTCTCACAGGCGCAACAGGAAGAGGCCCGATTAAACTTTCGGCGGGCTATCTTGACGGCAAGTAAAGAGGTGTCCGACGCGCTATACAGTTACGGGGCGTCTACCGAAAAAATCGAGATCAAGAATAAAGAATTTGAAGCCTATTCCATCGCGACCGAGTACTCCGAGCAGCTGCTGAACAACGGTCTGGCAAACTATTTGGAGGTGCTCAACGCACGGGAAAATGCCTTAGGTTCGAATCTCGACCTTATCGATGCGAAATTCAGCCAGTTGCAGTCCATGGTCAACTTGTACGAAGCGGTCGGGGGCGGATGGCAGGAATAAAAACCCCAAATCCCAAAACCCAGACTCCACAATGTTGTGTCGGGGTGACGTGGTTAACGTTGGCCCCACTGTGAGAATGGATGCTTACTCAATTGTGAATTGTAATACTTGGCATTTCCGGTAACCTCCTCCCCGAGCCAATCGGGCCTGTCGAAAGGCTCGTTTTCATTTTGGAGCTCGATTTCGGCAAGGGTCAATCCCTGGTTCACGCCATCGAATACGTCAACCTCGAAAAGATGCTTTCCTTTTTCGATCAGGTAGCGCCTTTTTTCGATAATGCCCGGTTCGCAGATTTCCAAAAGCATTTCTGCCTCTTCTACAGGGATATCTTTTTCCCATTCGAATCTTGTGGTACCTGTTCTGTTCGATTTCCCCTTAACTGTCAAGAAACCGTAATTCCCTTGGATACGCACACGAACGGTACGCTCTGGATGCGTATTTAAAAAGCCCTGTACGATTCTTTGATTCACTTTGGCTTCCGTTTTAAATGTTTCGGAGGTGACTAAAAATTTGCGTTCGATTTCAATCATATCTTCGTACTAAAAAGGTCTGTAACGTTGACTCCGAAGCCTAAGATAAGTCTTAAATTTGTATATGGCCGACGATTTTATAATGCGAAAGATCATCCACGTCGATATGGATGCCTTTTACGCCTCCGTGGAGCAACTGGATAACCCTGAGCTTCTGGGAAAGCCCATCGCTGTCGGCGGCAGCTCGCAGCGTGGGGTGGTGGCAGCGGCAAGCTATGAGGCCAGAAAGTTCGGGGTTCGAAGCGCTATGAGCAGTGTATTGGCCAAACGGAATTGCCCCGAACTTATTTTCGTTAAAGCTCGATTCGATAGGTACAAGGAAATCTCAAAGAAGATCCGAAAAGTATTTCACGAGTATACCGACCTTGTCGAAACACTTTCTTTGGACGAGGCCTATCTGGATGTCACCGTGAACAAAAAAGGAAACCCATCGGCGACTTTGATCGCCAAGGAGATCCGACAAAGGATTTTTGAGGAAACGGGACTAAATGCATCCGCTGGTATCTCCATCAACAAGTTTATTGCCAAGGTCGCCAGTGACATCAACAAACCGAACGGACAAAAAACCGTTAATCCCGAAGAGGTGCTTCAGTTTTTGGAGGCGCTGGAAATCCGAAAATTTTATGGTGTTGGAAAGGTCACGTCCGAAAAGATGTACGGCCTGGGCATTTTTACCGGGAGAGATCTAAAGCAAAAATCGCTGGAGTTTTTGGAGGACAACTTCGGAAAAAGCGGCAGTTACTACTACCACGTCGTTCGTGGGATACACCATAGTGAAGTAAAGCCGCATCGCATTCCGAAATCGGTAGGGGCGGAGCGTACGTTCAGCGAAAACCTGAGCAGCGAGATCTTTATGCTCGAACGCCTGGAACATATCGCCGAAGAACTGGAGCGCCGACTTAAAAAATCGAACATTGCCGGGAAGACCGTGACCCTGAAAATTAAGTACAGCGACTTTACGCTGAACACCCGCAGCAAAACATTATCCTATTTTATAGCAGATAAACATCTGATTCTGGAAACGGCAAAGGAGCTTTTGTATCAAGAAGAACTTCAGAATTCAGTTCGATTGTTGGGCATTTCGTTGGCCAATCTGAATACTGGGGATGTAAAGGCGAAACAAAAGGAAGAAACGGTTTCGGTACAGTTGAAGTTTGATTTTTGACTGGGACTTATCGCATATCCGGCGGCTGCCGTCTTGCCTTTTTTTCCGCATTTTTCTTCTTCGATTTCAACCGCTTTTCGATCGCAGACTTTTTGGGTTTGGTCTTTCGGCGTTTTTTGGGTACCCGTAGCCCCGTTCGCAACGTTTCCAAAAACCGTTTGATGACCAGGTCTTTGTTCCGGTGCTGGCTTCGGGTCTCGTCACAGGATAAAAGCAGTATGTTTTCTTTGGTCAGCTTGCTACCGAGTTTTTGGTAGCAGCGCTCCTTTTCATTGGCGGAAAGGGCTTTGGACTTTTCGATGTTAAAACTAAGCTCGACCTTTGTAGAAACTTTATTGACGTGCTGTCCGCCAGCACCGCCACTCCTGACCGCCTTAAAATCCAATTCTTGTATGGCTATCGTTTTATGCATTACAAGGTGTCGGCCATCCTTTGGTTGATGGTCTCGATGGAAATATTCAGAAAAACCACCTTGCCACTTTCAAAGGGTGTGTGGTGGTGAAAGTAAATATCCTGTCCTTCATAAATACCGACAATCATAAAGTAATTCCCCATGTAGTAAGTTCCTTTTACAACAACTTCGAGTCCCGATCGGCCAGAGACCTTGAATTCATGTGCGTATACGATAATGCGTCGTTTGGTATCGGCATATGATTTTACAATGTTGATGGGAATTTTGTTGGCCTCGCCGAACAATGAGGCGATATAAAGATCTTTAGGGTGTTCATAAAGATTTTCCGGCGTATCCTCGGCGATAATATAACGATTTCTTAGCACGACGACCCGGTCGGCAAAAGGCAGCATATCGTTATGGTCGTGGGTGGCGGTCAACACGGTTATTTTCTTGCGTTTCAGATATCCGAAAAGGTTTCGCCGTAGTTCGTTCTTCCGGAAGTTATCGATGTGGCTAAAAGGTTCGTCCAACAACAAGACTTCCGGTTCTTGGGCAAGCACGCGGGCAAGTGCTACCCTTTGCTGTTGGCCGCCGCTGAGATACCTGACCTTGGTATCGGCGAAATCTGTCATTTCGAGCATCTCCAACAGTTCAAAACTACGGGCCTTCATTTCCTCGGGCTCAAAAACGGACAGAAATTCACTGATGTTCTCCTCGACCGTAGTGTAGGGCATCAGGTCAAAATCTTGGGAAAGATATTTCATATAAGGCTCTCCGGGCACCAAATTGTGCAGGGGCCCGAGTACTTGGGTATCGTTCCAGTATACCTCACCAATCTTGATCTGCAGCAGGCCATAGATAATCTTTAGCAGCGTGCTTTTGCCACAACCGCTTTCGCCGATTATCGATATGTGCTCACCTTTGGCCACTTTGAGGTTGATATTCTCCAATACGGGAATATCGTTATCGTAGGCAAAGGAAACATGGTCAATATGTAGCATACTGATGTGTTCGGTGAACTGTTAAAAATCCGGCTTTACAAGAAACGGATTTCCATTAAAAATTTTGATGTCCAAAAGATTATTCTTTGAACTCTTTCAATACCTTTTGATTCGGCAGTTCGCGGAACCCCATATTGTAAAATGTGAAGCCGAAGATATCGGCGTACTGCCCGATGGTTTTGCTTACCGGAGTTCCGGCACCGTGACCGGCATTGGTCTCAATACGGATAAGGGTGGGATTGTCCCCAGCTTGTTTTTCCTGCAATTCGGCCGCGAACTTAAAGCTGTGGGCAGGTACGACCCGGTCATCGTGATCACCGGTGGTTATCAAGGTTGCCGGATACTCGGTACCTTCCCTGATATTGTGTACGGGCGAGTAGCCTTTAAGGTAGTCGAACATTTCTTTACTGTCCTCGGCCGTACCGAAATCATAGGCCCATCCCGCACCGGCAGTAAAAGTATGGTAGCGCAGCATGTCCATGACGCCCACCGCCGGAAGTGCCACCTGCATCAAATCGGGGCGCTGTGTCATGGCCGCACCGACCAAAAGTCCGCCGTTGCTGCCACCACGAACGGCCAAATAGTCGGAAGCCGTGTATTTACTGTCGATAAGGTATTCCGCTGCCGCTATAAAATCATCGAAAACGTTCTGTTTCTTCATTTTGATACCCGCTTCGTGCCATTTTTTACCGTATTCGCCACCCCCGCGGATGTTCGGCACCGCATAGATACCGCCTTGTTCCATCCAAACGGTGTTGGCTATACTGAAAGAGGGGGTAATACTGATGTTAAACCCTCCATAGGCATATAGGATGGTCGGGTTCTTACCGTTCAGCTCGAGTCCCTTTTTATGGGTGATGATCATGGGGATTTCCGTGCCGTCCTTGGACGTATAAAAAACTTGTTTTGACTCGTAATCGTCGGATTTAAAGTCGATTTCAGGTTTCCAGTACAAATCGTATTCGCCGCTCTCTACGTTATATTTATAGGAGGAGCCGGGCGTAATATAATTGGTGAAGGAAAAATAAAAGTCCTTGTCTTCTTTCTTCCCGCCAAAACCGGAAGCGCTGCCGACTCCCGGAAGCTTTATTTCCCGGACCATATTGCCTTCGTAATCATACTGCATCACTTTGGAGACGGCATCGACCATATATTCCGTGAAAATATAGCCGCCGCCTGTGCCCGGGGAAAGTACGTTTTCCGTTTCCGGGATGAAATCCTTCCAGTTTTCTGGGGTAGGTTTGGCAGCATCTACCGTTATTATTTTGTTGTTCGGGGCGTTTCTGTTGGTAACAATATAAAGCTTCGAATCGACGTTATCGATGAGGTAGTTATCCGATTCCGTATCCGATACGATGGGAATCAGCAGTCCGTTCGGATCCTGTAGATCTTTGATAAAAAGCTTGTTTCCAGAAGTAGAGGTCGCTGCGGAGAGCGTCAAATAGCGTTGGTCATCACTGACCGAAGCCCCGATATAACGGTGTTTCTCCTCGGGCCTTTCCCCATATACCAATCGGTCTTCTTTTTGCGGCGTTCCCAGTTTATGGAAATACACCTTGTGTTGGTCGGTCTTGGCGGAAAGTTCACTGCCTTCGGGCTTGTCGTAGCTGGAGTAATAGAATCCTTCTTTGCCTTTCCATGCCAGCCCGCTAAACTTGATATCGGTCAGGGTGTCCTCTACGATTTCCATGGATTCAGTATCGAGAACGATGGCCTTGCGCCAGTCGCTGCCGCCCTCGGAAATCAGGTAACCGGCCAAGGAACCGTCTTTGGTGAAGCTTAGTCCCGCAAGCGAGGTGGTACCATCGTCCGAGAACGTATTGGGGTCCAAGAATACCTCTGGCTCCGCTTCATCCTTTTGTCGATAGACGACAAACTGGTCTTGAAGTCCGTCGTTTTTATAGAAATAGGTGTAGTCGCCTTCCTTAAATGGGGACCCTAGCTTTTCGTAGTTCCAAAGTTTTTCCAACCTTTCTTTTAAAGCCTCTCGAAAGGGGATTTTCTCTAAATAGCCAAACGTGACCTTATTTTCTGCTTCGACCCAGGCCTCCGTTTCTGCGCTACGGTCGTCTTCTAGCCAGCGATACGGGTCTTTGACCTTGGCGTCGAAATACGTATCTACGGAATCAACTTTTTTGGTATTGGGATAGTTCACTGCGATGGTCTCTTTTTTTTCGGTCGTCTCGCAGGCGATAAGTAGTGTACCTGCAATGCCCAATACGATTAGTTTTTTCATTTTCGGATGGATTATGATGTGCTAAAAATACCAATAGGAAATGGAGGGGCGGTGGCTTTTAACCTAAAATTCTGAAAAAGGAAAAACGTAGCAAATAGCGGGGAATTGAACCCAAGGTGATTAAACCAATCGGTTTTCGATTAAATACTCCGCAATCTGCACCGCATTGGTGGCCGCACCCTTTCTAAGGTTATCGGATACGATCCACATGTTCAAGGTATTAGGCTGGGTCTCATCGCGCCGGATACGGCCGACAAACACATCGTCCTTATCGTGCGCGTAGAGGGGCATGGGGTAGGTGTTAGTATCGGGATTGTCCTGAACCGTCACCCCGGGTGTGTCGTTCAGCAGATTACGGATATCGTTCAGGTCGAAATCTTCCAGAAATTCTACATTGACCGATTCTGAATGCCCTCCGGAGGTAGGAATCCGTACGGCAGTAGCACTGACGGAAAAGCTTCTGTCATCCAATATTTTTTGTGGTTCGCGGGCGAGTTTCATCTCTTCTTTGGTGTAGCCATTTTCCAAGAAAACATCGCAGTGGGGAAGGGCGTTACGATTGATGGGATAGGGGTAGGCCATTTCGCCCTGTATACCGGCCATTTCGTTCTCAAGTTGCTTCACTGCCTTGACACCCGTTCCGGATACCGATTGGTATGTCGAGATGACGACGCGCTTCATCTTGTACTTTTTATGCAGCGGCGCCAATGCCATGACCAGTTGGATTGTAGAACAGTTGGGATTAGCAATGATTTTGTCGGCTTTGGTCAAGGCATCCGCGTTGATTTCGGGAACCACCAATTTCTTGTCCGTATCCATACGCCATGCAGAGGAGTTGTCGATTACGGTCGTACCTGCCTTCGCAAATTTTGGCGCCCACTCCAGCGAAGTATCCCCGCCAGCGGAAAAGATGGCGATATTGGGTCGGGCCGCGACCGCTTCCGCCAAGCCTATAATGGTATAATCCGTTCCTTTGTAGGACAGCTTTTTGCCCACGGAACGCTCCGAAGCGACCAGCAACATTTCCGTAATCGGAAAATTACGCTCGGCCAATACTTTCAACATCACTTCGCCAACCATTCCGGTGGCGCCTACGACGGCTAATTTCATCTTGGGTTATTTAGAGCGGCAAATGTAGTTTAATATGGGGTATTGAGCAAGCTTACCTGCTGAAAAAAATAAAAATATAACAAAATGTTCAATTTGTAACAAATTTAAATTTTGGATAGAATTGGAACTTAATGGGACAGACCTTGCGGTTGTACTTCGACAAGTCTCAGTAACCGCAACGGGGGTTTGTTCTATCTGCCAATCAGATGCGATTTGGTATTTCTAAATACTACTTCATTAAAAAAACCGCCAACAGAAATTGCGAATTTCCATTTGCGGTTTAGGGTTAAAATGTACTGTAGCGGTGACATTCCGAACAAGACCGGAACACGAATGCTATTACTTCTGCTTTTTCAATTCATCGCGAATTTCGATTAGCAATTCTTCGGTGGTAGGCCCTGCCGGAGCTGGCTCAGGTTTTGGCTTACGGGTTTTGTTGTACGCCTTGACAATCATGAACAATACAAAGCCGACAATAAGCAAGTTGATGATCGAGTTGACCCAATTACCCCAGGCAACAACCGATCCGCCCACTTCCTTGGCCGCTTCAAGCGTGGCATAATTGCCTCCGTCTAAAGCGAAGAACAGGTCCGAGAAGTCGACGCCTCCCGTGAAATACCCAACGATAGGCATCATAATATCTGTAACAAATCCGTTGACGACAAGGCCGACGGCACCTGCCAATAGTACCGCGACCGCCAAATCAATGACATTGCCGGTCATAATGAAATTCTTAAATTCTTTCCACATGATTTTTGTGATTTTGATGGTTAATCGTTAATAAGTGCAATATTAGTAAAAAAAACGTTTCACAACGAAACGTTAATTCAGGTTTATCAAGGTAAAATCATCCTTTTTACGCGTTGGGAAATTCCTGTTAAAAGCTCGTACGATATGGTGGCGGCCCCTTTGGCGAACTGTTCCGCGGTGTGATTTCCCCCGAAGACAATGACCTCATCCCCTTCTTTACAGTTGATCTCGGTAATGTCTACCATAATCATATCCATACAGACATTGCCAACGATCGGCGCTTTGTTTCCGTGGATGGTCACATATGCCTTGCTGTTGCCATATTGTCTACCGATACCGTCTGCATGGCCGATGGGCAGGGTCGCTGTGACCCGAGGCGAATGGGTCACGAAGGCCCGGTTATACCCAATACTTTCACCGGCCGCAATAGTATGGATCTGTGAAATCACGGTTTTCAGGGTAGCCACGGGCCGCAGTTGTGTATCGATTTTGGCGTCGTTGCCGAACCCATAAAGGCCGATTCCGCTGCGCACCATATCATATTGGGCTTCGGGATGATTGATAATGCCCGAAGTGTTCAACAAATGCCGAAACGGATGGGCATCCAGTTTTTTACGGATTTCAAGGGATATTTTTTCAAAAGCCTCGATCTGATTCCGCGTGAATGCATTTTCATTGAGATCTTCGGAGGCTGCTAGATGGGAAAGGATGGAGACCGCTTTAATTTCTTTTCGGCCGTTCAGCTGTCCGGCGAGATAATCCACATCATTGCCTACAAACCCCAATCGATTGAGTCCTGTATTAAATTTTATGTGTACGGGATACGCTGTCTGCACCTGTCTTTTAGCAGCGTCCAGAAATTCCTCTAGAATTTTCGGGGAATACAGGCTAGGTTCCAAGCAGCGATCGATCATTTCATCAAAGCTGATGGGTAACGGGTGCAATACCAAAATGGGCGTCCGGATGCCGGCATCCCGCAGTACCACACCCTCCTTTACATAGGCAACGGCGAGATAATCCGCCCCCAAGGCTTCCAATTTTTTGGCAATGGTGATCGATTCGCTTCCGTAGGCAAAGGCTTTGACCACGCCTAAAAAGCGGGTTTCTGGTCTTAGTCGTCCTCTTAAATAACGATAGTTGTGTTCCAAGGCCCGAAGGTCGATCTCAAGAACGGTCTCGGTCGCTTTAGACATCCGATTTTTTTATGCTCGCGGTTACATCCTCTATATCAACATCCAAACGGCTCACCCTATCCTTCAGCATCGCCTTGTAAAAAGCCCCTCGGCTCAAAGGCTCATACGATTCCGTTTCCCCCAAAAGCACGAGGTCGTCGTTATTCGATTTCCGAAAGCTGTAATTGGCGAGATTACCGGTGCGGGTACAGATAGCATGCACTTTCGTCACATATTCCGCAGTCGCCATTAGGGCGGGCATGGGGCCGAAGGGGTTTCCCTTAAAATCCATATCGAGGCCCGCCACTACGACCCGAACGCCCTTGTTCGCCAAATCGTTGCATACGGTCACGATCTCATCGTCGAAAAATTGGGCCTCATCGATACCCACAACATCACAGGTGTCTCCCAAAATACGGATGTTGGCGGCAGCGGGAACGGCGGTAGAGCGGATTTCATTGGCATCGTGGGAAATCACCTTATCCCCATCATAGCGGGTATCGACAATAGGTTTGAAGATTTCGACGTTTTGCTTGGCGAATTTGGCACGCCTCAATCTGCGGATGAGCTCTTCGGTCTTTCCGGAGAACATAGAACCGGAGATAACCTCGATCCATCCGAATTGTTCCTTGGGGTTAACAGTATTTTCGAGAAACATTTTGTAATTTTAGAGACCGTTTTGAAGTCTATGATTGAATTTTTTATTGACTAATTTTAACGAAGTTATGTGCAAAAAGAGACATAAAAAAACAATCAATAGATTTTAAAACGGTCTCTTACACGAAAATACTAGGTTTTTCGTTAGTATCTATAGGATGCTGAAATTAGTAAAGTTATATACAAGATACATATTCAAAGTATCGGGAGAAAAAATTGCGACATGAAGAAAAGGCTGAAGGAAGAACTGCGGAAGTTATCCACCGATATCATCACTTCGCGCGACATGAACAACATCGGGGAGCTGTATGAGTCCGCCAAAAATTTATACGAAAAGTTGGCCGTTTTGCGGTTTATCGAAGAAAAATTGAACCATATCGAAGTCGATGCGTCCAAAAACGTCATTGCCGCCAAATTCGAGAAGATGGCCAATGCGGTACTCAGCGAAAACTCGTCGGTTCCGGAAAGCAATCCGCATGAAGAGGACATTATGATACCCGGTATCGACACCATCAAGGATATGGTCTCGGAAATGCCCGGTGATATTCCCGTAGACGAGGTTTTGGCGGAATTTTTGGGCAAACCGGAATACATGAAGAACGACAAGGAACTTTTCATGCCCCAGAAGGATATCACTACTAAAAAAGATATACGGACCAAATCGCTAAATGAAAAGGCCACGAACGCGGCCCTCAAGGTCGACCTGAACAACCGCTTGGCTTTTGTAAAGCATTTGTTCAGCGGTAGTACCGAAGATTACAACCGGGTGCTTTCGCAACTGAACACTATCGACAGCCATGAACGCTCGGTTTCGTTCATAGAGAATATGGTAAAGCCCGATTACAATCATTGGATGGGCAAGGAGGAATACGAAGAACGGTTTATGTACTTGATCGAGCGGAGGTTTTCGTAAGGATTTCCAGAAATATTCAATTCCCCTAAAAAAATGTAGCCGGAAGTCGCTAAACGATTTCCGGCTTCTTATTTTTACGTATGAACTAATTCAATGGGAAAATTATATGTAGTGCCGACCCCAATAGGCAATCTAGAGGATATGACCTTACGGGCCATCCGCATCTTAAAGCAAGTCGATATCATTCTTGCCGAAGATACCCGAACCAGCGGGAAGCTTTTGCAGCATTTTGAGATTACTACGCCGATGCAGTCCCACCACATGCACAATGAGCATAAAACGGTAGAAGGCTTGACAAAACGCTTGCAGGCCGGGGAGACCATGGCCCTAATTTCCGATGCGGGCACCCCGGCCATCTCCGACCCCGGATTTCTGTTGGTCCGCGCCTGTGTGGAACATCAAATCGAAGTGGACTGTCTTCCCGGAGCTACCGCTTTCGTACCTGCCTTGGTGAATAGCGGACTTCCCAACGATAAATTCGTTTTCGAGGGATTTCTTCCCCCTAAAAAAGGGCGACAGACCCGATTGAAATTCTTGGCCGAGGAGACGCGGACGATAATTTTTTATGAATCCCCCTATAAACTGCTGAAGACCCTTGCCGATATTGTGAATTATTTTGGAGCCGACCGGCCTGTTTCGGTTTCCCGTGAACTGAGCAAACTTTATGAAGAAACGGTTCGGGGTACTGCCGAGGAGGTTTTATGGCATTATACCGAAAAACCACCGAAGGGTGAGATTGTTCTGGTTGTTGGGGGGAGGAAATAGCTTGCTATTTCTATAGAGATCGATATGAAATGGGATGCAAAAATTACTCTCGGAAATAAGAAATTGTGAAGTCTGTAAGGCACACCTGCCTTTGGGGCCACGACCGATTATTGCTGCCGCTGAAAATTCTAGGATAGTTCTCGTCAGTCAGGCCCCCGGCCGGAAAGCCCACGCACAAAACAAGGCCTATGACGACCCCAGTGGAAGAAAACTTCGGGAATGGCTCGGTGTCACCGAAGAACAGTTCTATAATCCCGATAATTTCGCGATATTACCTATGGGATTTTGCTATCCGGGAAGGGGAAAGACCGGAGATATGCCCCCGAGACCCGAATGCGCGCCCTTATGGCACGATTTGGTTTGGCAGAATTTGAAACATGTTCGGTTGACCCTTTTGATCGGAAAATATGCACAGGACCAATATCTGGGGACTACCGCCAAAAAGAACCTCACCGAAAACGTGAGAAATTATACCGCTTTCTTACCGGATTATTTTCCAATTCCCCACCCTTCGCCTGTCAACCGTTTTTGGACACTAAAGAACCTCTGGTTCGAGGAGGATATTGTACCTGAGCTGCGAAAGCGGGTTTCAGAACTTTTATAGACTATAACTATAGGCCATCGGCTATTGGGAAGGCCTGGTTCGCGCAAGAATTTATTAATTAAAAGTTAAACGTTTGTATATACAAATATTGTATCGATTATGTTCGTATATTTAGTTAATCTTAAATCAATAATTTATGAGTTATAAAGAAAAAGCACAGGACATTTATCACCAATTACAACAAGGCAAACTTTTAGAGGCTTTCGACCAGTACTACGGAAAGGATATTGTCATGACCGAGCCTCGGGGCACAAGAAAAGGCAAGGCTGAATGTCGGGAGTACGAGGAGCAGTTTTTAGGTAGCATCGAAGAATTCCACTCCTTGGAAATCGTAAATTTAGGATCCAACGAAGATGAAGGCGTTACGT
>NZ_JBGTHY010000474.1:0-5497 GCF_041745955.1 Pricia sp. | reverse complement strand
ACTATTTTAGATTTGTATGGGACTTATCGGATTTTGCAAGGCATTAAGGCAACGCCAACGCCAATGAGAATTGGGGCTCTAGGGCGTAGTTGAATAGGTAAAGGTAATTTTGGCCTGTACCGTGGTTCCATCGACATCCCTAACATTAAAATCGTCGGAAAAGGAAAATGAGGATTCCTGTTCGTCGATGTCAATAACAATGTTCTGTGCGTTGCAAGTACCGACCAAGCTCAAGGTTTCGGCAGTGAGTTTCCAGGTACCTTCAGAACTCGCCTTGTTCCTGCAGTCCGTTGCGTTTTGGCCTTGGTTGAAAGTGTATTTCCTGTCGGCACTAAAATCGTAGGACCCGTCCCTCAGGCATTCGGAATATTGGGCGTAGATATCCTTTTCGGGATTATCCTCGTCGTCGTCGGTAAGGTCTATTTCTTTATCGGCCGTAATGGCCGAGAGCACCCATTCCCCGGTCAACTTTTCTTCATTTTCGGCCAGCGCTCCGGTATAGTCTGCGGGACAATCGATACCATTGTCCGAAGTACATCCCATAAAAAATCCGTTGATTGCGCCTATTGCAATGACATAAAATAGTGTTCTTTTCATAATTTGCCTTAAGATTAAGGTTCAAATTAAAGGATGCGGACATTGCGGAAAGGTTGCGCGGGAACACGCAAAAAATAGTGTTAAAGATTAAGGTACATTCTTAAGAACGGCTATGTAAAGATCGTGTAATTTAATTTATGTTGATTCCATCTGCAATTTATTGGTATTGTTCGTTGTAATTGATCATCCATCCTATACCGAATTTGTCGATAAAGCTGCCGAAATAATCGCCCCAAAACTGGTCTTGCATGGGCATCTCGATTTCACCCCCTTGGGAAAGACCATTGAATAGGCGGTCGGCTTCTTCACGGCTTTCAGGATGCAATGAAATATAGAGATTGTTCCCCTTGTTCAAGGTATGGCCCATGGAAGGAACGGTATCCGAGGCCATTAAAATAGTGTCCTTGCTTATGGGCAGGCCAATGTGCATGGTACGGTTTTGCTCCTCCTCGGGGAGTTTGTCCGCTTCGGGCATATCGCCCATCTTTAGATTCGCGGTAAATTCGCCACCGAAGATCGATTTGTAGAAATTGAACGCTTCCTCGGCCTGGCCGTCGAAGTTTAAATAAGGATTTACTTTCATGATATTTGTTTTTATGGATGAAACATTAATTTGTCTTTTTTATCCTATCAACAGCTGATATTTTTGCCTGTTCTCGATAAGGATCCATACCAAGATAGCTGCGAGGGGAAGTGCAATCGGTAATCCACTGGCGTCCACCGTTATATGTACCATCAAGATGCCGACCATTACCGGAAGGATGACCAATGCCCCCAAGGCCCTTGTCTTGGGAATTAGGACCAACAGACCGCCGACAATTTCGGCCACCGCAATCAACGGCATCAGCCACGCAATTTCCATAATTGCCTGAAAATCGTTCATTAAGGCCTCGGGCATATCTTCGGGAGGGGGCATATAGTTCAAAAATTTGTTCAATCCGGCATTGATGAACATTAGTCCGAAGAGTAGGGACAGGACGAACAGAATCTTTTTTTTCATTGGTATTGGTTTTTTTACTTAATGATACAAATTTAGATAGATATTTTTTAAATAAAAGGTGTAAAAACGACAATTAAATGGGTTGATTCCGCCAATTCGGTAGTTTATAGGAACAAAAATCATAGAGCTTCCCTCGAATCAGACTTTTACGGTCTTCCACCTGCCCTTCGAAAAAAGCCATAGCGTAAAAATACCCACGCCCGTCTCCGAAACGAACACGCCCCAGAAAACACCTGAATAGCCCCAATCCAAATAAAGGGCCAAGAAATAGCAAAGCGGGATCTGGATCAGCCAGAAAAAGACCAGATTGATCTTGGTGGGCGTTGCGGTATCGCCGGACCCGTTGAAGGCCTGTACGGAAACCATCCACCAACCATACACAAAATAGGAATACGAAAGTATCTTCAGCCATTTTGCGCCCACGACCACGACTCCGCCATCCTTGGTAAAAATGCCCATGAGTTCATGGTTGAAGAAAAAATAGACGATGGAGACCCCGACCATGAAGACCATGGTGTACAGCCCGATTTTCCAAACCGCCGATTCTGCGCGCTGTGGATTTCCCGCCCCCAAGTTCTGTCCCACCAAGGTGGCTGCCGCATTGGAGAGTCCCCATGCGGGCATCATGGTAAACATCATGATACGAAAAGCTATGGTGGCACCGGCCACGGCATCGCTGCCGATATCCGCGAGAATACGCATCAGAAAGATCCATGAGGTCATGGCCACGAGCATTTGCCCAATGCCCCCCGAAGAAGTGCGGACGATGTTTAGGATCACCTTGGCATTCCAATGGATCTGCGACAGTTTGGCCCGAATGTGCTTTCCCCCTTTGAAAAGCACCCAAAGTTGCATTGCCACGCCAACGCTCCTGCCTAAGGTCGTGGCGATAGCGGCGCCCTCGATGCCCATTGCCGGAACAGGCCCCCAACCAAAAATGAGGAGGGGATCCAGTATGATGTTCAGCCCATTGGCGATCCACAGCACCCGCATGGCAATGGCCGCATCGCCCGCACCACGGAAAACGGCATTGATGACGAACAGTAATATGATGATGCCGTTGCCACCGAGCATCCATTGCGTATAGCGATACCCATGTTCCAAGGTCCATTGATCGGCACCCATGAGTGCAAGAAGCTCTTTGGCAAAGAAAATGCCAACGATAGCAAAGGGCAACGAGGCCAAAAGTGCCAAGATGATGGACTGGACCGCGGCGGCACCGGCTTCGTCTTTTTTCTTTTCCCCGACCCTACGGGCTATGATCGCGGTAATGGCCATGGACAAACCCATTGCAATGGAATAGAGTAGGAAGAGATACGTTTCTGTCAACCCGACCGTTGCAACTGCGGAAGCCCCAAGTCTGCCCACAAAATAGATATCGACAACGGCAAAGGTCGATTCCATAATGAGTTCCAAGATCATAGGAACGGCCAAAAGGAAAATGGCCTTTTTCAGGTCGATTTTTGTATAATCTGCCTCCGTACCACGAACGGCATCCTTCAAGGCCCGCCAAATATTGCGTTTGGGCGGTGCGACCTCGGGTGTAAAGATTTCAGTTTCGTTAGCCATTATTAAAATGGATGAACGTTGTCAAAGTTACTTTATGTACATACAAAATAATAGAAAGAAACCGACATTTTAAAGGGGCGAAAACGACACTTGAAGGGGTTGATTCCGACAAAACAATTTATAATATTCACCACTCCTTTAGTAAATTACTATGAACAAAATATCTATTTTAGATTACGAATCCGCAGTGGTCGAGGCCGCGGTATCGCCACAATATGTACTTTCGGCGCCTACCCGTTTTTACTGGCCAATGGTATCCTTGAAATCCTTGTTCAACAATTGAACCTTTTTATATGTTCAACACGGTCTGCGACTAATATTCCGTACGGGCTATAAAATCTATTTCCCTTTGATTATATTTGGTTCTGTTCTTAGAGATATACACTATGGAAATAGCTTTGGTAATCGGGTTGCTGATCTTGGCACTTGTTCTTTTCTCCACGGAGAAATTTTCGGTCGATGTCGTTACCATCGCACTTTTGGTGGTATTGATCCTTTCCAACATTATTACCCCCAAAGAGGCCTTTGAAGGCTTTAGTAGTGATTTTATGATCATCCTGGCCTCCTTGTTCGTTATATCGGCCGCGCTATCGGAAACGGGTCTGCTCGACATGATCGGGTTCCGGTTGATCAAGCTGGTAAAAAGCAAGACCCTATTCGTCTTCTACACTATGTTCGTTACCGGTTTTTTTTCGGCATTCATGAACAATACGACGGTAACGGCCCTGGTAACTGGACCTGTGGTCGGTATGTGCAGAAAATTGTCCATCAGCCCGTCAAAGGTCCTCATACCGGTCGCCTACGCATCGATTCTTGGAGGTACCTGCACACTTATCGGGACTTCGACCAATGTTGCGGTCAGTGGTTACATGAACGGTATCGGTCTGGAGCCACTTGCTTTTTTTGAAATTCTTTGGATAGGGCTGATCCTATTTGCAACGGGCCTCGTTTTTATGGTGATTTTTTGGAAACGGATGCTTCCGGACTACAGAGAATCCAGCTTTACCGAGGAATACAATATCAAACAGTACCTTTCGGAAATAGTTATATCGGAAGCATCGAACCTTGTTGGGCAGTCCGCGTTCCGGACCGATCTTGCCCAATGGGATGTACGGATAATAAAGATCGTACGCGGCAAAAATGAGTTTATCCCGAATCGCTTCAGCCGCATCGAGGCCAATGATATCCTGATCGTGGAATGCAAGGCCGACGACCTTATCAAAATAAAGGAATCATCGGGACTGCAGGTGCTTGCGGACACGATTTCTGACGATAAGATACAAAGCGCCAAGATAAGGCTGGCGGAAGTGCTGGTGACCCCGGGCTCCCGTTTGTTGGATCGAACGCTCAAGGAGGCGAGGTTCCGTCAGAACTTTGACTTGGTGGTATTGGCGATCCACCGCCTTGAAGGTACGGTATCACAAAAAATAGGTAGCCTCAAGCTTAAGATCGGGGATGTGCTTTTGGTACAGGGTACCCAGGAAACTATAAGCGCCAATAGAAATTCCACTGACTTTTCCTTTATCGGAGATTTCAGGGTAACCTTGTACAAGGAAAGAAAAGGAATTCTGTCGGCGATCATATTTATCGTTGCGGTATTGGCCGGTTCATTGGAGCTGGTGCCCCTTTCGGTCGCATTTTTGACCGCGGCCCTGCTGGTCGTCATGGTCGGCGCTTTGAACGCCGAGCGGATCTATAAGGTGATGGACTGGAAATTGTTGATACTTATCGGGGGAATGAGCGCCTTCGGAACGGCCATGCAAAATTCCGGGGCCTCGGAATTTCTCGCGACCAACATAATCCATCTATTGGGCGATTTCGGGACAATTTATGTCCTTTCCGGTTTTGTCGTACTGGTAATTATACTGACCCAGCCCATGTCAAACGCCGCTGCGGCGCTGGTGGTATTGCCTACGGCGATCGAGGCCGCCCAAATGCTCGATGCCGACCCACGCTCGTTCGCGATAGCCATTATGCTCGGTGCCTCCGTTTCGCTTGTTACCCCTTTTGAGCCTTCCTGCATTTTGGTCTATGGTCCGGGAAAATACAGGTTTATCGATTTTATAAAAATAGGGGTGCCCCTGACACTGATTTTGGTGGTACTTATTATCCTGCTGGTTCCCGTTTTTTGGCCTTTGTAAGCCTTTTTTCGCCTGTGTACATACCGCCCAGGAAATGAAGAATGGGCTATGGGCCTTATTTTAATACCGGAAGAAGATCGGGAACTACTCCTGAAAATTAATACTACCGGCATCGACTTGAACCCGTTTTGCCTTTAAAAGCCTTAGATAACCCATTCTTGGCAAACTGAGGTCGAACAAAACGTCTAGA
>NZ_JBGTHY010000473.1:0-3014 GCF_041745955.1 Pricia sp. | reverse complement strand
TTCGCATGCCGAATACCGTGGGGGTCATGGGGAAATCGTATTCCCAATAATATTCATAAAAGATTTCTTCGCGGGATTTGGCGGTCGTATCCCCGGTCAAGATGGGAATAAACGAGACACCTGGCATATTTTTGGGCTGCTCAACGCCTGCTTCCGCCAAGACTGTTGGGCCGATATCAATGTTCTGAACCATCTGTTCGGGTGTTTTTCCTCCCTCGAAAAGTTCGGGACAACGCACCAACAAGGGCACTTTTACCGATTCCTCATAAAAATGACGTTTATCGATCAAGCCGTGTTCGCCCCAGCTAAAGCCGTTATCGCCCATATAGATGACCAAGGTAGAATCGTCAAGACCTTCCTTTTTCAAGTATTCCATGACGGTGCCGATGCTTTCGTCGACCCCCAAAAGGGTTTCACAGTAATCGACGACCATTTCGTTTAAATCGTTAAATCCGTGGTACATATAATCGACCCCGTGCCAGCTTACGCGCTGATTGGCAACCCATTCGGGCCATTTTAAATCCCTGTATTCCCCAGTCAGGGTTTGACCATAAGTGCTAGGCAGTTCTATCGTATTGCCCTTGTACTTTCCTTTGTGACGTTGGGCGGGCTGAAAACCTGCGTGCACGGCCTTGTGGGACAAATACATAAAGAACGGCTTTTTCTTGTCCCGCTTGTCCAGCCAATCCACTGCATGATCGGTCAACAGGTCGGTGATATAGGTGGAGTCTTTATAAGTCGTTCGCTTGCCGTTGATGTTAAGGGTGGGATTGTAATAGACTCCTTGGCCAACAAAACTTTCCCAATGCGTAAAGCCCGGCTGTGGTTCGTCGCCATGGTCGCCCATATGCCACTTACCGAAAAAGCCGGTCTGGTAGCCTGCCTTTTCCAAATATTCGGGAAAAAAGGTCAGGTCTCCGGGGTTCGGTGCCTGGTTATCGACGATGGTGTGGGTATGCGAGAATTGTCCCGTTAAAATGGAGGCCCGACTCGGGGAGCACAACGAGGTGGTTACAAAGGTATTTGGCAGATAGGCTCCCTCGGATGCCAACCTATCCATATTCGGGGTCTCGAGCCAAGGCACCTTACCCGTAAAGCCCATATAATCGTAACGATGGTCGTCGGTAAGGATAAAGACGACATTTCGGGGTTTCTTTTTGGATGGTTTTTGAGGATCAGTGTTGGCTGGGCTTTTACCCGCAAAAAGAAGGATGAAGGTTAGTAGTGCTAAAAATTTGAGTTTTTTCATGGAATGGTTTTGTGCTGTTTGTGCTGGAGGATACTTTGTTTTGAAAAGGAAATTTAATAAAAAAATCGGTAGAATCTTTCGTTCGCCTATTTTTTGGCTGACGGTATGCAAGGTTTTTCATAGATGGTAGACCTACAAGGATTCTAGTTCCTCGCTCATACCTTGCAGAGGTCTACTTCATCCCACGTTTCTGTTTCACAAACCATTCATACAAGGTTTCGGTATCATAGGCCTGTATCCAAGAATTGTGGCCTACTCCCTTATATTTTGTGTAGCGCACGTCGTAGCCCATCTCCCTTAATTTTTTGACCATTTCATCTGACTCAGAGACGGGTATGGACTTGTCTTCTGCTCCATGAAACACCCAGATGGGCATGTTCTTATCAATCCAGGAGGCATACGGAACGGGAGTCATCCCGCAGACCACCGCCATGGCCGCAAAGGTTTCGGGAAATTGTACCGCCATTTCCCATGCTGCGCCACCTCCCCTGCTCAATCCGGTCAGGTAGATACGGCTTTTATCCACTCGGTTGTTCGCTACAATGGTATCCAACAACTGTTTGACAGCCCTGGTATCCCACCATTTCTTTTTATGGGGATTTTGGGGAGCCAGTATCAGAAAAGGAAATTTCTTGCCTCGTGCAATTAGCTTTGGAGGCCCATTACGCCTGACTTTGATCAGGCTATCCCCCGATTCACCGCCGCCATGGAGAAACAATAAGAGCGGGAATTTTTTATCGGTTACATCCTCATAATCCTCCGGATAATACAGGTAGTAGCTGAAGTTTTCCTTGGTGACAACCTCCTGTTCGGCATCAACCAAGTGGTATTTCGGTTGAGCGGAACAGCTTTGGAAAGTGAGGGCTGTTATTAGGAGGAGGAGGATTTTTTTGGACATCTGCAGACTTGCTTTTAAGTCATAAAGGTATCAAATTAGGATTAAGAAATAGTTGGTAGGAATATGAATGGTGATGAAAAAATATCTAATGCGGTTTGATTATAATCCTATCCACAGGCTTTAAACATTACGTTACAAGTGCGGATTACAAAAAAAACGGATGCCCAAAAGGACATCCGTCTATAAAAATCTAAACGTATTAGCCAACTACTAGCGATACAGCGTAAAGTGCCCCACATAACGCGTCGAACGTTTATCGTTCTGGTTTACTACGTACCAGTAATCACCTGAGGGCAGTTCTTTGTTATCATAAAGACCGTTCCATTCGCTGACCTTATTAAGCTCGGCCACTACCCTACCGTAGCGATCGTAGATGATCACTTCGATATTTGGGAAGAACTCCCTGTTTTTCGGGGACCAGAAATCGTTCTCATTGTCACCGTTCGGCGTAAAGAAGTTGGGGATTTCCAACATTCCCGTAAACTCGAAGGGAATGGACGCCACCGCGACACAGCCTCTTTCATCGACCACGCGCACCTCGACGGTACCGCTTTCGGTGGTTGTATAGATACCTTCGCTACCATAGGATTCCCCGTTAAAGAAATACTCGTAGCCGCCGAATCCACCGGCCGCAATCGCGGTCAGTTCGTTTGGACCTGTTTTTTGGGCATCCAATGTAAGCGGCTCATACGCCTCTATCGAGAATTCGACGGTATTGGTACAACCGTTTTCGTGATAGATGTATACGATGTGCGTACCAGCCGGCAGGTCGCCCCACGAACGATCGGGCGTCGCCAAAGCCGTTACGGCATCGGTCGGGTCAATAGGATCCAGGGCGAAAAGAATTTCGGAGATGCGGCTATTGTC
>NZ_JBGTHY010000472.1:0-14671 GCF_041745955.1 Pricia sp. | reverse complement strand
AAGCCGTTTTGCCCGATTCGGTAGTTTGATCTTAACTATGGTTCCTTTGCCTATTTGTGATGAAACGCGTATCTCGCCGGAATGAAGTTTTACGATCCTATAGGCCAAGGGAAGTCCGAAACCAAAACCTTCGAGATCACGTACATTGGATCCCCTGTAGAATGGTTCGAAGATGTTTTTTAACTCATCGGGGGGGATACCGATACCTTGATCGGTGATTATCAAAAGTATTCGATCGGCCTCTGTCAGCAGCTTCAGGGTGACCGTATTGTTATCCGAAAATTTGCAGGCGTTCTCCAAAATATTATGCAGGGCTACTTTAAGCAGCGTCTCGCTTCCCGATAGGGTAAGTGCGCTTTCGTCATCGGGCAGTTGGTCGAAATCGAGTTTTATCCTGTTTTTGGGGATGGCCACATCCAAATTTTGCTTGATATCGATGATAATCTGATCCAAACGGATGGCATCGATGACCAGGCCTTTAGAATCAAAATCCGTCATTGCAAGTTTTAACAAGCCATTTACCAAGGTATCAAGTCTTGAAGCTTCAAGCTCTATGTTCTTCAGGGTCGAACGATACTCTTTTATCGTCCTTTTTTTGTTCATGGCGATCTCGGTCTGACCCAGTATAGCGGTCAAGGGATTTCTTAGCTCATGGGAGGCATTGTTTATGAAATTGCTCTGAAGGTCAAAGGAAATCTGCAGCCTGTCTAACATACTGTTGAAGGTACGCGTCAACTCCGCAAGTTCATCCTTGCCTTTTACTTTATCCAATCTGAGATCAAGGTTTTCGGCCCGAATGGAATTCACCTTGTCGATAATCTTGAAGATAGGGCTCAACGCCTGTTTTGCATAGTACCTACCAAAAATGGAAATAAAGACCAAACTCACAAAAAATGCCCCGATAAGGATATTCCGAAGATTCTCCACTTTTCCAACGCCATAAAGGTCCCTTGCGGACAATACCACTATAAAATCACCTTCGTTATCATGGTACAATAGGCCGGTATAATAGTATTCGCCCTGTTTGATCTCCGCATATCGCCTGTCGAATACCTTTTGAAAAAACGATGGCGGAAGGTGGTTGTCGAAATAGGTCAGCGGCTCTTTCTTTTCGGCATCCACAGGGTAGATCACTTCTTTTTCATCGGGCAGGGTCTGTAGATGTCGAATACGTATACCGTCATAGATATCGATGTTTATCTCGTCTTCTTCGAGGTAGGCCTCTGCGGCAATGGTGGCCCTTTGGCTCAGGCGTAGATAGAACTCGCTTTCGGTGTAGTTTTTTGAAAAATAGTAGATCAACAAGAATATCACGATTTGGAACAGCCCTGTCAATAGTATGAAAATGAAGGTTATTTTTGATCTCAATTTCATAGGGCTGCCAATTAACCTTTGATGACATACCCCATGCCGATGACGGTTTCTATCACCTTGTTCGTATGGTTCTTATCGATCTTGTTCCTTAAATAGTTTACGTAGACGTCGACGACGTTGGTGCCCAGATTGAAATTGATGTCCCAAACGTTTTCAAGAATATCGATACGGCTGAGTACCTTGTTCTTGTTCTTGAGCATGAATTCCAACAGTCTGAATTCGGTAGCGGTCAATTTGATTTCCTCGCCCGCCCTTTTTACAGTCTTCGCATCGCTATTCAGTTCGAGGTCATATACGCTCAGTTTTTGGTCTGGTAGGACTTTGCTTCCATTTCTTCTTGACAAGGCCCTAATCCTTGCCAAAAGCTCCTTGAACTTGAATGGTTTTGCCAGATAGTCGTCAGCACCGGAATCCAGTCCCTGTACCAGATTCTCGGTCGTTCCGAGGGCGGTCAGCATAATAATGGGCAGGTTCTGATAGCCGAGGCCCCGAATGGTCCTGGCAACGGCTTTCCCGTCCATCCCGGGTAAGATAACATCCAAGATGACAAGGTCTATTTGCTTTTGTCCCAGCAATTCTATTCCGCTTCGGCCTTCGTAGGCCAAAAAAACATCGTAGCCCGCCTCACTCAGTCCTTGCTTGATAAAGGCGGCCACGTTTTGCTCATCTTCGATAACGAGTACGCTCTTGGCCATAATGTCTGCACCTAAAGGTTTTTGGATTTTAGCGGTTCTTGAAAAACCACGAAGATAGACAATCGGTTTGAAGAAAGGGTCGCGGACTAGGTTAGAATGGCATTAGAATTTAGATCGGTCGAAATCCGTTCTTTGGTATAGATAAGTAAACATTCGGGTTTTAATATTACAACTTGCCCCAGCCGTTTTCTTCGACCCATAGCCGGTCCGGTTTTTCCCCATGAAAAATAATAAGTAGAAAAAGGACAGCGATGACAATCAAAAATGCGACCTCAAGTTGGGAGAGCAATTGGTTTATGTTCAACGATTTCTTGGAAATTTCGGTCATCAGGCGGCCTTCCGAAAGTTGTACCCCCGAGAGGCCGTCCAAATTTCCGCCAATTTTCTTTAGTAGGGTCAACTGTTCCTTGTTAGATTCCCTTCCCAGGACACCTTGATCAGCAACCAAGGCGTTCTCCAGGGCTTTCAGCTGCGTATGGTTATCTGTTAGCCGGTTGAAATGGACGGATTCGTCCCGCGTCAACCTTGTCTTTGAAAAACTTTCGAGGAGTTCTTCGATAGCAGCGTTATTGGTAACAACCGTATTTTTCCGCTGTATTGCAGACAACGACATCTCTTTTATATGAAAGAGGTTATTCAGACGATAAATATATCCCTGTGCAACCACACGGTCCTCAAAAATGGAATCTACCGTTTGCTCCAGATTGGAAAAATTCCTTTGGTTCAACCGATTCGAGGCAAGCACCAATAAAAAGGCCATGGCCAAGATAAAACCTGCATGAACGCGCTGTTTTGAAGTCAATTTTTTGGACATCTACCGTAGTTCTCCCGATGTAAGCGCGTCGTTCAAATCAGCCGATACAACGGTATGGCTGCCAAAAAAGCGTCCGCCATCGGCCCTTTTGATCTTTACCTTAACGGTACCGTTCTTTTTATCTACGGAGGTAACTTCGACCTTGTTTCCCTCGACGCTTTTATAATTGGCAATACCTCCCCTTTTAACAATAAAATTGAGCCTTGGGAAGTCGATGTGCTTGAAGCCCGCGGCATCGGGACTGCTGCCTATCTGAAATGTATCGCCCACTTGAACCTCTTGAGTGACTAATTCTGTCGCTTCCTGAGCGTTCAAACCAAGGGTCGCTGCCGTGAATAGAAATGTGAAAAATAATTGTCTCATAACTGTGTATTTAAGGCTACATATTCCCTTTTTTCCAAAACCAAGCTTCCGTATTTCATCAAAAATGGGTTAAGGGCCATCAAGGAACTTTGCGAACAATCTCCCTTGATCGGATTTTACATCCTAAAAGCAAAGTATATGCCATTGTTAATGACACATCCGAAATATAGATTACAAGTAACTGTATATCAGTAATTAACCGAAGGTTAAAACAAATTGTGCAGAAAATGGAATTGAGGAATTTCGCCCCGGTCGGGGAATTTTTACCCAGCGATTATTTTAATTTTTTGCGGAGTGTCTTACGGCCGATACATAAGATTTCGTCAGATTTGGTCTTATTCCCCCCATTTATTTCACAAACGTCCTAAAATTACCTCGGTGTATGACGTTTACCTTAGCTTTGTAGGTTTTTAGAAAGGTGTTAGGAATGTTTACCTTGGCTTTTTCGTTCCATTTGAATTCGTAGCCGGTAAGGGTTACCGACGTTTCTTCTACAAAGTCAGGCAAATCGGTCGAAGAAGGGAATTTTATGATCCATTTGACCTACCGGAATAGGCATTCACGTGAAACGGAGATAGACCTTAACTCCTTCGGACCTTTCCATCAGCTTTTCGTCTTCAATGAAGTTTTTATAAGAATTGCCGTTGATAGCATAACTATATGCCTCTTTGTGAAGTGGTCGCCTCCGTCGGCTTCCTATATTTATGAAACGGCTGTTTTAGCAATCCCGCAATACTGCCGTTCTCGACCTCATCGGGGAAGGTATCTACTCCATAAACGATAGCATCCCGATCATATTCCATATACGTACCGAGCAAGCGGTCCCAAATAGAAAAAATATTGCCATAATTTGAATCGGTGTAGGGCAGCACATAATGGTGGTGCACCTTGTGCATGTCGGGCGAAACGATGACCCAGCTTAAGGCCTTGTCCACCTTTTTCGGCAGTTTGATATTGGCATGGCTGAATTGGGTGGCCACCAATGATAGGGATTGGTAGAGAAACACGATACCGATAGGCGTGCCGATGATTAAGACTCCCACTAAGGTAAACGCAAACCGTATCAAGCTTTCTAATGGATGGTGTCGGTTTGCCGTGGTCGTATCGACATTGTGGTCGGTGTGGTGCACGAGATGGATCATCCAAAGTGGTTTTACCTTGTGCTCGACATAATGGGGGAGATATGCACCGACGAAATCCAGTAAGAGTGTTCCTAGAATCACATACAGCCAAAGCGGCATTTCGGGCAGCCAGTTGATGATACCGAAATCGTTAGTTGCGGTCCAATCCGCCGTTTTGAGCAGTAGAAAGGCCAAGGCGAAATTCACGAGAATTGTGGTGAAGGTAAAGAATAGGTTGGGCAGGGCATGTTTCCATTTTTTGTACTTGAACCTGAACAGGGGCACGGCGCCTTCTAAAATCCAAAAAAAGGTAATACCGCCGACTAAGATCAACGAACGGTGAAGCGAGGGAATGGTTTCAAAATAGTCGATGATGGTTTGCATGAGTCAGGGCTTAACGAATGTATCCTGCAAGGATATTTTAAAGATACAAATTCATATTCAAGTTTGAATTTCAAGTGTTTGATGCTCCGTGCTCGGTGCTCGGTGCTCGGTGCTCGGTGCTCGGTGCTCGGTGCTTAAAAGCAAAAACGTATAATTCTGAACCCATAACTTTTTTACTTCCCACGACCCACTCGTTCCTTCATCGCTTCCACAATATTGAAAGCTGCGGGACAGACCGCCACGTTCTTTAACGTCAGCTGCGAAATCTGCTGAAATTTCTTCCGGTCGGTATGGGGAAATTCACGGCAGGCCTTGGGGCGTACCTCGTAAATGGAGCAACGGTTATCGGCTCCCAAAAAAGTGCAGGGCACTTCTTGCAGCACGTAATCGTTGTCTTCGTCAATCCTTAGATGTTGTTGGATAAACACCTGCGGTTTCTGGCGAAAATGCTTGGCAATACGCTCGATATCGGCGTTCGTGAACAGCGGACCGGTGGTTTTACAGCAGTTAGCACACTTCAGGCAATCGGTACGTCCGAACTCCGATTCATGCAGCCCTTGCATGATATAATCCAGATTTTTGGGCGGCTTCGTTTTGAGATTTTTGAAGAACTTTTTGTTCTCGGCGTGCTTTTCCCCGGCTTTTTTGGGGAGTCGGTTTAGTATTTCGTCCATCCTATTTAATATCCATCCAAAATTAAGCAAGAAATATGGACTACCGAGTAGTTAATGCTTGGAAATGGGTAAAAAATAGGAATAACCGGTACCGATTACTACGTACGATACGCGCGAATCGATTCTGAACATTTAGCTAGATTCAGTGCTAAATTCGCAATACCGGACCTGGAAAAATTGAAATTTTCATACCTGCCACAAAAAGTCGATTTTTGTGCCTGCTATGGAAGATATCTTTGGAAATGCGTTGTTGGATTATCAAAGGGGATGCTATTCCGAGGATATCGTAACGTTTTCTTGTTTGGATGAAGAGGATACCATTCCCCTTCCGTATCTCTTCCGTGATTTTGTTGGGATGCCCCAAATCGAGCAAAAGGCATTAGGCCTTTGCAAGGGAAGCATTCTAGACATCGGATGCGGTGCAGGAAGCCACAGCCTCTACTTACAACAAGAAGGATTCGAGGTGACGGCGCTCGACAGCTCGAAAGGGGCTGTCGAAACTTGTCGTCTTCGGGGTGTTGCAAAGAGGATACACTCCGATATTCTCGATTTGAAGGATTATAGATTCGATACTTTACTGATGCTTATGAACGGTATCGGTATCGTAGGTCAGCTTGAAAACTTGGGTCGCTTTCTTATACATTTGAAGTCCCTTCTGAACCCTGGCGGCCAAATCCTCCTAGAATCCAGCGACATCATCTACATGTTCGATGAAGATGATGACGGTGGTCGGTGGGTACCGGATTCCGGTAATTATTATGGCGAAGTTCAGTTTACAATGCACTACAAAGGCCAGAAAAGCGAACCTTTTATTTGGCTATATCTGGATTATCGTACCTTAGAAGATGCGGCAACCATCTGCGATTTACACTGTGAAATTGTAAGAAAGGGGGAACATTACGACTATTTGGCGCGATTATGGTAATCCTAAACAATAAATAAAACGTACATACGGTCGAACGGATTTTTACGTTATGACTATAGAAAACACCATCTTATGAAAGAGAAATGCTTCCCATTAGTTTATCTTTTAGTAGTAGTATTTGCACTAGGATGCTCTAACGATAACGATGATATCAATCCCGAAAAGCCCATAGCCGTTGACAAAACACTCAATAGGCTGGGCACTGGAGACTCCGCCATCGACCTGCTTTCGAACAACACATATACCAATTTGCGTATCGAGATTGCCTACGTCGAAGGTTTTCGCCCGACCCAAGAGGCTATGGACGGGTTTGTCGCCTACTTAAAAGAACGCACTTTTAAGGAGAATATCGAACTTGTCTACAATGAACTGGCTTCTCCGGACGAAGAAAATTTGACCTTGGAGGAAATCGACGACCTTGAAAATGAAAATAGAACGGCCTATAGCAATGGGGATACGCTGGCCATCTATATTTATTTTTCGGATGCCCCTGCCGAAGACGACGATGAAGCGGAAGACCTTGTAACCCTAGGTGCCGTTTACCGGAATACCTCAATGATCATTCATGAAGCCACCGTACGCAAATTGGCCGACCAGAGTATTTTTATTTCCGATGCCGATGTCGAGAGTTCGACCTTGAACCATGAATTCGGACATCTCTTCGGATTGGTAAACTTGGGCATTGTACCCGTCAATGACCATGAAGATATTCAAACGGACGAGAGCGGAGAACCTATTTTAGATGACCAAGGCAACACCATGAGCAACAGCCATTGTAATGTAACTGGGTGCCTAATGAACGCTGAGCTAACGTTCGGTGGCCCATCATCAAAAAACACCTCGTTAACCGCAAAAAATGAAGACGGAATAAAGGCCGGATGCCGGTTGAGCGGCAAGAGTGTGCTTAAAATGTTGTCCTCCCAAACCGCTAAAGGGGGTTTGGCCCCCGATCTTGACAGCGAATGTATTCTTGACCTGCAAACCAACGGAGGGAGATAAAAAGTGATATGTTATAACTTCTTAAGGTATATTCAAATACTTATGGGTCTGCAATGACACCTTCCACTTGGGGTTTGCCATAACATAATCGACGATCATCGGCGTTACTTTATCCCGCACGCTCCATTCGGGCTGTAGATAGAGGATGCAATTTTTGTTTGTTTTAGCGGCTTCTTGCTCCGCGAAAATCAAATCGTGCTTGTTGTAGACGATGACCTTCAGCTCGTTTGCCTTATCGTAAATGCGTCCCTCCGGCAATTTATTTTTTTTGGGGGATAGGCAGATCCAGTCCCAAATTCCCGTTAAGGGATAGGCACCGGAAGTTTCTATATGGATGTTCAGGTTTTTGGCCTTTAACGCTTCCGTCAACGGATGCATATCCCACATTAAAGGCTCTCCGCCTGTGACCACGATGGTATCGGAATATTTTGCGGCATTCTCGACAATACTTTGTATCCCCGTCGGCGGATGGGTCTCGGCATTCCAGCTTTCCTTAACATCGCACCAATGGCAACCGACATCACAGCCGCCTAACCTAATAAAATAAGCAGCGGTACCCTGGTGGAAACCCTCGCCCTGAATGGTGTAGAATTCTTCCATCAATGGCAATAGCAATCCTTGGTCTACCAATACCGATACTTCGTTTGTCGAAACTTTAGATTCTACCATTGGGCAAAGATAGCGGTTGCAAAATCCAAATCACAATCTTCTAAACGCATAAACTCCTAAACTTATAAACTTATACACTCAAAAACTCTTATTTTTGAGCCAAAATGCACCAGAATGCCGACCAAAGAAGAATTCCGCAAACATATCGATGAGGGCTACGCCACCAAAGGTGATTTTATAGCTATGGGCGCAGCCATGCTTGACGGGGAAGCGGTTACGGACGCCCTCGTGAAAATTCCGCTAAAAACACTGAACCGACATGGACTCATTGCCGGGGCAACGGGTACGGGAAAGACGAAAACCTTGCAGGTACTGGCCGAAAACCTATCGGAGAAAGGTATACCTGTACTGTTGATGGATCTGAAAGGGGATTTGAGCGGACTCACGCAACCCAGCCCGGGTCATGCCAAAATTGATGAGCGCCATGCGCAGATAGGCATCCCTTTCGAGGCCAATAGCTTTCCCGTCGAAATGCTGTCCCTTTCCGAACAGGATGGTGTCAAACTAAGGGCAACCGTTTCGGAATTCGGACCCGTTCTGCTATCGCGTATCCTAGACCTATCGGGAACGCAACAAGGAATTGTCGCCGTCGTTTTCAAATATTGCGACGATAACAAATATCCGCTGCTGGATTTAAAGGATTTCAAGAAAGTGCTGCAATACGCCACAGGCGATGGAAAAGCGGAATTCGCCAAAGATTACGGACGCATTTCCACAAGTTCTACGGGCACCATCCTCAGAAAAATCATAGAACTGGAACAGCAGGGGGCCGAACTCTTTTTCGGTGAAAAATCTTTCGAGGTAAACGACCTTACCCGAATCGATGACCAGGGTAGAGGCTATATCAACATCCTAAGGTTGACCGATATACAGGACCGTCCTAAATTGTTTTCCACTTTTATGCTCAGCCTATTGGCTGAAATCTATGATACTTTTCCCGAACAGGGCGATAGCGACAGGCCCGAGCTCATCCTATTTATAGACGAAGCCCATCTTATCTTCAACGAAGCATCCAAAGCACTTTTAGATCAAATCGAGGGTATTGTGAAATTGATCCGTTCCAAAGGTATCGGAGTGTATTTTGTGACCCAAAATCCTACCGATGTGCCCAATGAGGTCCTGGCACAGCTCGGCCTGAAAGTACAGCACGCCCTTCGGGCTTTTACCGCCAGGGATCGGAAAGCCATAAAACTTACCGCTGAAAACTATCCTGAATCGGAATTCTACGATACTAAAGAAGTTTTGACCTCCTTAGGGATCGGCGAAGCCCTTATTTCGGCCTTGGACGAGAAAGGCCGGCCCACGCCCCTGGCCGCTACCCTACTCCGCGCGCCCATGAGCCGTATGGATTTGCTGACGGAAAAGGAACTCGCCACCGTTATCGACAGCTCGAAACTGGTCGAGAAATACGGCGAGGTCATCGACCGCGAAAGTGCTTATGAAATTTTGAACAAAAAGATGGAAAAGGCGGAAGCGATAGCGAAAGAGGAAGAGAGTAGACCGCAGGCCAGTACCCGAAGAGTCACTAGTAACCGAATGAACCCGGTCATCAAAGTTTTGACCAGTGCCACTTTTATTCGGGGCGTCCTGGGCGTTTTGAAGAAGGTTATGCGGTGAAAAAGTGGACAATTAATAGGTAGTTTTTTAAATAACCATTTACCAAATCCAATGAAGACCATAATCACCGTTTTATTTTTTATCCTTTTACTATTAGGATGCGAAAAAGAAATCGATACCACTTTTTTGATCACTAAAGATACGATCGGTAAACTCGATAAAATTAGTCTGGCCAGAGATCTCGATGTCATATATTCCAATGATTCGATTGTAAAGGATACCACCTACATCAACGCCTCGAACAACAGTAAAAAGATAAAAATTTTTGAAAAAGGCGGTAAGCAATTGTTGACGCTGACTCCGAATTCGGATAGCATTCCTACCATTGAGAACATAAGGATCGAAGATTCCCGCTTTGTAACCGATAAGGGTGTCGGCCTCAAGAGTACCTTTAAGGATATCAAGGATAATTATGAGATACGGAAGGTAATCACTTCGATGAACAACGTAGTGCTACTTTTGAAGGATAGTGATATTTATTTCACCATCAGCAAAGACCAGCTGCCTTCTAGCTTGCGGTATGCATCCAGTGTGAATATCGAGGCCGTACAGATTCCCGATGACGCCAAAATCAAGTATATGATGGTGGGGTGGGATTGAAAAAGCTCAAGTTCAAGTTCAAGTTAAAATCGTTTAATTTTCTAGGAAAAAATAATAAGCCGTTGCCATGAATTCACTTTTACAAAATATAGCAGTTTGGCGCGCAAAGCAAAGGCTTAAGGGCAAAAAAGACCCTAAAAAGCTACGAAAACGTTTACTTGTCAAAGAAATCCGCACCGCACAGGTGGAACTGGTGCATGCAGTCAAAGAAATTCTATTTATCGCCATCGGTGTGGCGGCCGCAGGGTTTGGCCTTAAAGGTTTTCTGTTGCCCAACCAGTTTATTGACGGCGGCGCTACCGGGGTATCCCTTTTAATACAGGTGAAATCGAATATTTCACTAGGTATTCTTTTAATCATGGTCAACTTGCCCTTTTTGATCTTGGGCACCCGCACCATAGGCAAAGCATTCGCCCTAAGAAGCATATTAGCTATTACGGCACTGGCGATTGTCGTACATTTTGTTCCGTACCCCATTATCACCGACGATAAACTTTTGATCGCGGTCTTTGGAGGGTTTTTTCTAGGTTTGGGCATCGGTATGGCGATGCGCGGCGGCAGTGTGATCGATGGTACTGAAGTGTTGGCCATCTACCTCAGTCGCAAATGGCATTTGACTATCGGCGATGTGCTGCTATTGATCAACATCGTTATATTTTCCGCCGGAGCCTATCTGCTTTCCATAGAAATCGCCCTATACGCCATACTCACCTATCTGGTCGCCGCCAAAACGGTCAATTATGTGGTAGACGGTGTCGAAGAGTATATCGGAGTAACCATTATTTCCCCTAAGAACGAGGAAATACGGGTGATGCTTACCGAAAAAATGGGAAGGGCCTGTACAATTTTTCAGGGAAGGCAAGGGTATAGTAAAAATGGCGATCAACGCAAGGATACAGAAATTGTCTATACCGTTATGACCCGCTTGGAACTGGCCAAGCTAAGTACCGAAATAGATAAAATCGACAAAAACGCTTTTATCGTTATGGGTGTCGTAAAGGATATTCAAGGCGGGATGATCAAGAAGAAGCCGATGAAATGATATTT
The DNA here is from genome assembly GCF_041745955.1 of Pricia sp. Classification (NCBI taxonomy): domain Bacteria; kingdom Pseudomonadati; phylum Bacteroidota; class Flavobacteriia; order Flavobacteriales; family Flavobacteriaceae; genus Pricia; species Pricia sp. The sequence goes on along the minus strand of NZ_JBGTHY010000472.1, from coordinate 3,389 downwards.
CGTAATAAGGTGTATAGTCCATAACAAGATTACAATACACGTGCCCAACCAAAATTGTGCTATAGAGCTTAGGCGACTTTAGCTCGCCCAACAAATTTTTGATTTGTCAGCAAAAAATGCAGTTAAAAAAGGGAATAGACTTGGCTTGCCCTTGACGGAAAAGCAATCGCTTATAACCTGCATTTTTTTATTTAAAAATACGTTAAAACAACAAAGAAATGTCACAAGTAACTCCCTTCCACATCGCCATTCCCGTCTACAACCTAGCGGAATGCCGCACCTTTTACCGTGAAACTTTGAATTGCGAAGAAGGCCGAAGCAGCGACCATTGGGTCGATTTTAATCTGTTCGGCCATCAGTTGGTGATTCATTACAAGCCTAAAGGGGAAACCGGCGATTTACACTCCAACCCGGTAGACGGCCAAAACGTGCCGGTACCCCATTACGGTGTGGTGTTACCTTGGGAAACATTTCAGCCCTTCGCCGAAGAACTCAGAACGAAAGGAGTCAAATTTGTTATCGAACCCTATATTCGCTTTGAAGGACAGGTCGGCGAACAGGCGACCATGTTCTTTTTAGATCCTGCAGGAAATGCGTTGGAATTTAAGGCGTTTCGTGATATGGGGCAGTTATTTGCGAAATGACATCATTGCGACCAAGACGTTGGCTCCCTATCCCATCGGTGCTTTTTCAATTCTTCGTACAGCTCTGATGAAAGTCCCTTGCCATCACTGGTGGCCGTGTTGGCCTTGACGTGGTGCGCTTTGCGCATTCCTGGAATCATCGTGCCTACGGTCTTGTTCATGGAAATAAAACGCAAGGCCATTTCGGCCATGGTCATACCTTCGGGAACCAGCGGGCGTAAGGCATCGGCATGGTCGACGCTGGAATTCAGGTTTTCAGGCACGAAGTACGTTCCCCGCCAGTCCCCTTCGGGAAAGGTGGTCTCCTTGGTTATCTTTCCGGTCAACGTGCCTTCGTCGAAGGGAACCCTCGCTATTACGGCGATATTTCTTTCCTCGCACAACGGGAATAGTACGTCTTCGGGATTTTGATCGAAAATATTATAAATGACCTGTACGGCATCCAGCATTCCGGTTTTTAGGGCCTTGATTCCGTTTTCGGGCTCCCAGCGGTTGACGCTGATGCCCATGGCCGCAATTTTTCCAGCCTTTTTAAGATCTTCAATCGCCCGCTGCCATTCCTCGCGGTGCGACCAACCATCGTCCCAAGTGTGGAACTGCATTAGGTCGATACGCTCCATTCCCATATTTTTTAGGGTCTTTTCGGTGTATTCGATGATATGGTTCGTAGGATAGGAATCCTCAAATATACATTCCGGTTTTGCGGGCCATTCAAAATTTTTAGGGGGGATTTTGCTGGCCATAAATAGTTCTACATCGGGATGACGTCTACCTAGTTCGCCCAATAATTCTTCACTATGCCCTTCGCCATAGCCCCAGGCCGTATCGAAAAAGTTGACGCCGTTCTCCACGGCCAAATCCAAGGATTTGGCGGACTGCCGGTCGTCGGACTGCGTCCACCCCGCCATGCCCCACATGCCGTAGCCTATTTCACTTACTTGCCAATCGGTTCTACCGAATCTTCTGTATCGCATTTGATGTATTGATTACTGATTATGGATTACTTGTATTGACCTACTGCCAAGTACGATGCGTTCTGTTGGGCATACTCAAAATTCCCTGTATTCGGCATTCAAAAATTGGTTGGCTTCTTCTTCTTCAAATTTGGCCTTTTCGGCATCCCAATGAAGGGTTTGATTCGGAAAACGCCCCGCTATGGTGCCCAAAAGAATGGTTTCCGTCAATTTGCCCGCATACGAAAATGGTGCCGTGGTTTCAGCCTTGCCCAGACAGGCATCGACGAACTGATGGTAGTGTTTTGGCCCCTCGGATTCATAATTTCGGATAATTTCCCCCAAGTTGTTGGCTTTTGAAACTTCTTCGATTTCGGATGAAATATCCACGTATTTTCCCTTTACGATTTTTTGGGGCAGCTGCATAAAATGCGGCAACAATAAACGTCCTTTCTTACCGATGAACATGGCTCCCTGATCGGGCAGTTGGCCTTCGGCGGCGGTTTTTGCGTCCAGGGACATTTTATCTTCCACGCTTTGGGCCGCCCCTTCCTTTTTATCCGTTTGATTTGTCGCCCCTGGTAAAACAAGGTCTTCATGCGCCGGTGGCATACCGGGCCCATCGTACCATACCCATTTTAGGGTCTTTGCGGTATACGGTGTCTGCGGAAATTCATAGGTGACCGTATTGTTCTCGGGGTACCCAAATCCGTTAGGCTCACGGCAATCGTTCGTGATGGTCAAGGGAACATCCAATTCGAGGGCATTATAAGGCGTATCGAAAATATGTACTCCCATATCGCCCAAGGTACCGCAACCGTAATCTAACAACTTCCGCCAATTTCCGGGATGATAAAAGCCTTCTTTATAAGGGCGTTTCTTTGACGTACCTAACCAGAGGTTCCAATCCAGCTGATCCGGCACTGGATCCTCGCCGGTGGGCTCGGGGCCATTGTATCCCCAAGATTTAGGGGACCATGCGCGTACGGTATGTACTTTGCCTATGATTCCTGATTGAATCAACAAAGTGGCCAATTTATAGTCATAAAAGGAATGCACCTGAATGCCCATTTGGGTGACCAAATTCTTTTCTTTGGCCATTTTCATCATGTTTCGGGATTCTTCTACATAATGGGTCAAGGGTTTTTGGCAATACACGGGCTTATTTTTTTCCATGGCCAACAAAGATGCCGGTGCATGGGTGTGATCCGGGGTCGATACGATGACCGCATCTATCTCGTCACCCATCTCGTCAAACATCGCGCGATAGTCAAAAAATACTCTGGCATTGGGGTGAAGCTTGTGCGCTTTGGCAAGATTTATCGAATCTACATCGCACAGGGCGACCACGTCGACCGCATTATGCGACGAAATGGCCTTAAGGTCCTCACCGCCCATATTGCCGACACCGATGTGTGCCGTTCGCAAGCGTTTTTCCTGTGAAAAGGCCCAAGCGCCTGATGGTAATAAGGCAAAGGATGATACGGCGGCCGCGCTTTTTAGAAATTCCCTTTTGTTCATTTTCGTATGGTTTGAGTTATGGTGAAATTTTCATTTTTTTGGTAAAGTAAAATAGGATTTTTTTATGGGATTCCTGTGTTGTGGCTAAAATAACCATTTTTTATAGTTTTTCGTTACCTCGGTGTTATTCGTACCGCCAACTGGTCAAATCGGCCCCTTTGGGAGCACTATCGGCAATCCGTTTCATAATCTTGGGAACGTACATCGTATTATAACGCAGTCTAGTGATGGCGTTAGGCTGGTCGGGGTCGCCGTTCCAGCAGTGCTCGGC
>NZ_JBGTHY010000471.1:0-7835 GCF_041745955.1 Pricia sp. | reverse complement strand
TTAGACTACATATGCGAGTTTCATGGTCCGATGACGGGAACGCTCAATATAGTCGATTGAAAAGGAAGATTGCGAGTAAAGTGTTATTTTTAAAACCAGGATTCCGATGGGCATCCTGGTTTTTTTCATTACGATACGCAGAATGAAACATCGGTTTGTATGATTTAGCAGCTGGAACAATGAAAAAGATACAAAAAAAACATATTGCGCTGTCCCTGTTGATAGTTTTGGTGGGGACGCTGTTTTTGTGGTATATCGACCGCCCAGATCGACATAACTATATAAATGACCGACCTTTGATTGCAATAACCATTGATAACATAAGCGATTATTTTAAACCGAACACGAAAATAAATACCCTAGAACCGGAACAGCTGGTCGAAATAGAAGGGCGGATCAAGGAAATCAATACCCTCAATGGCAGACATACCATATTATTAAAGGGTACCTTGGATCAATCGCCCTATATTATTTGTGATATGCAAAAGGGACAGGAAAAGGAACTTGAATTGCTCATAGAAAATGACACCATCAGGGTAAAAGGTGTTTTCAAAGGATTTTTAAAGGATGCCGTTTTCTTACATTGTATTGTAACCCACCAAAACCTCCATGAATAGGTTCCTCATTTTAGTGTGTTTTATGCTGTGTCCCAGTCAGCAACTGGTCGCTCAAAAAGTGATAGCCAGACAAGGGCGGATCGCCTTTTTTTCCTATACCCCAGTGGAAAACATCAAGGCCGAAAACAATCAGGTGTTGAGCATCATCGATTTTTCAAACGGTCGTATTGCGGTGAGTATGCTTATGAATGCCTTTATCTTTGAAAAAGCCTTGATGCGCGAACATTTCAACGAAAGTTATGTGGAGTCCGATTTGTATCCGAAGGCGACGTTCGAAGGGGAGATACTTGATTTTGACCCGCTGCTCAAAGAGCAGCAGACCCGTATCATCAATGGCAATTTCACCATGCACGGCGTTTCGCAAGCACTCGAGATTAAGACCAAGATCGACTATAAAGATGGCAACTATGAAGTGAGTGGCAGTTTTGAGGCCATGGTCAATGATTACGAAATTAAAATTCCACCGCTTTTGGCGGGGAATATCGCAAAAGTGATAACCGTAGATTTTAGATTTGAATATGAGCCCTATCAAGAATAACATCGTATTGGTGATTTTACTGTTTTTAGCAGGGATATCAGGAAGTGCCCAAGACCTTCTTCAGATTTTGGAAGAAGAGCGGCCCGAGCAGTTGCAGTATGCCGAGGCTACTTTTAAGACCACCCGCATAACCTTTGGCCATTCGGTAGAGACCCGAAAAAAGGGCATATTGGAAATTTTTGTCGCCAACCGGTTTTGGGATAGCCCCGCACCACGATCACAAAGCTTTTTTGCCGACCGTTTGAGTACCCGTTTTGCAATGGAATATGCCGCGACCGATCGGCTCTCCACCGGTTTGGGGGGCACCACTTGGGACGGTCTCTTCGATGGCTTTCTGAAGTATCGCTTGTTTCGCCAATCGGACGGAAAAGAAGGCCCTCCGGTCAGCGTTACCCTTTTTCAGAATGCAAGTTATTACAGTAAGGGCGAAATCAATCCGGCAATTGAAGATGCCTTTGCCGACCGGATCTCGTTTACCACTCAGGCCTTGATCGCCTCGAAGGTGAACCGTAATCTTTCGCTGCAACTAGCCCCAACGTTCGTTCACAAAGGGGTATCGTATTATGGGGAGCCAAACAATGACCATTTTGCATTGGGCATCGGTGGCCGTTATAAATTGGGAAGCCACCTTTCCTTTGTCTCTGAGTATTACTGGTTGCTCAACCCCGCGGAGGCGCCGCAGACCTTTGGCCCTTTTTCTGTAGGAGTCAATTGGGAAATTGGTGATGTAATGCTACAGTTTATGTTGACCAATGCAGTCGGCATGGTCGAGGAAGCCTTTGTCACCGGTACGCGAAACAATTTTAATTTCCGTAGCCCGAACCTGAATTTTGGCTTTAACGTTGCCTATATTATCCATTTTAAACGGAACCTTCGAAACTAATTCCTGTTTTTTCCCTTCGCAAAGAGCGAAACCAAAAACCCAACAAGAAAAATGGCGACCGTTCCGAAAACTATCGTAAGATAGGCGTGGAACGAATTTCCGATAGCATCAGGCCCAAGAAAAACGTTCGACAGGCTCAGCCAGAGAATAACCAACAGCCCGGCAATAACCCCGACAATGGCTCCCACTACGTTCTTTTGTCTCGAAAAAATCGCCAATAGAAATAAGCCCAGCATTCCCCCGCTAAAGATAGATGCCAATTTCCACCAGGCATCCAACGCACTTTTTACGTTGATCATGGCGATGGCGATACTAATTCCGACAATACTAATGATTGCCGAAGAAATGTACAGCACACGCAGACCTTCCTTGTCGGAAGCCGTTTTCTTGAAATACTTGTTGTAGTAGTCCGTAAGAAAGACAGTTGCAGAGCTGTTGAAACTGGTAGAAATCGTACTCATTCCCGCAGCGAAAATCGATGCTACGAGTAGTCCGCTCAGCCCCGCCGGAAGCACGTTAACTATAAAGTAGGGAAAAACACGGTCACTCTTGGTGATAACCTGCAGGTCTATTGGGAGTGTCGCAACGGAATCATAGTAAACAAAAAGTGCGGTGCCTATAAAAAGGAAAAGTGCGGAAATCGGAACGTACAATAATCCGCCGACCAAAGCGGATTTTTTAGCCTCTTTTTCGGTCTTTGAGGCCATATAGCGTTGAACGTAATTTTGGTCTATCCCGTAGTTTTGAAGGTTTATAAAGATACCATATACAAAGATCACCCAAAACGTAGGATCGGCCAGGCTCGCATCGAAACTTCCGAAACTGAATTTGTCATTTTTTGCGGCGAGTTCGAAGACCTGTCCCGGGCCATCCGGCATAGAAAATAGAATAAACGCAACACAGGCCAAAGCCCCGACAATCAGTATAATGCCCTGAATGGCATCCGTCCAAAGTACCGCGGAGATACCGCCCAACATGGAATAGACGGCTACGACCGCCCCGGTAAAAATTATTATCGTAGCAATGTCCCAACCAGTAACCGCGTTCAAGGTCAAGGCAAGTAGATAGAGAATGGTGCCTATTCGCATCAATTGTGTAAGCAAATAGCACAATGAGACATAAATTCTCGCCCACGGCCCAAAACGCTGTTCCATGAAGGTATAGGCGGACGGGCTGTTCACTTTTCGGTACAACGGCACAAAATACTTGGCCGCTATCACCGATGCAATGGGCAGCGAAAGGCTAAAGGCAAAGGCGTTCCAATTGCTTTGAAAGGCGTTTCCCGGCAATGCCAAATAGCTGATACTGCTGACAAACGTGGCGAAAATGGACATGGTAACGACCCAGCCGGGAATATCGTTATCGCCCAACGTGAAGGAAGAGGAGGTTCTGTTTCTTTTGAAAAAAGACCCACCGAATACCGCGATACCAACGATGTAAACGAAAAATACGACTAAGTCTATAGTGTTCATGGTTGAGTACAATCTCCGGTGGCCGTTAAAGGGTTATAATGTGTTCAAAATCGGACAATCTCAATACCCAATTCTTCGGATAACTGGTGAAAAACGTTCATAACGGTATTCAATTTATTCAGGTCCTGGGGTTTCATCCGGGTTCTATGGGTTCTGCAATTGGTCTCAATATCGAAACCTCTTTTTTGTAGGAAGAGTTTGGCGGCATACGGATAATTACGGTGGATTATCGTATCCATCATGTTCAGGGCGTCATTGAGTTTTTCGACTTCCTTTTGCTTTCCTTTATCATTCAAACGGGCCAGAAGTCCGCTAAAAAGTTCAGGATATAGGTTGGCGCCAATCGGGGAAAGCCCTCGGGCACCATATTTCAATGATTCAATACCGGTCGGAACATGGGCGTTATAGACTCCCAAAACGGTATTTTTTGTTACATCGATTTTCGTTTTAATATCGTCAAGGTCGCAGCTGGTATCCTTATGGTAGAGAAACCTGCCGGAATCGGCAAGCCATCCCAAGGTTTCCGGAACCATCAACCTCTTATACGGCACCGGACATTCGTATAGCCCCAAGGGAATGGATCCCGTTTTGGTCATCAACATTTCCATATTGGACTTAAAAACATTGTCTTTCCCTTGTTCGTTACAGGGCTGGTTCGTACTGATGACCACTGCTTTGATACCGGTATCGTATATCTTTTTTATAAAGTTTGCCGACACCCCTATATCGTTACTAAAGGATCCGGTCGCGATTACGGGTAGTCGCCCGTTGACCGTTTCGACTACGGTTCGGGTGATACGTAAGCGTTCGCCATCGGTCAACTGGAACATCTCGCTTGATAGGCAATTGGCGAAAAGACCGTCGGCTCCGCTGGCGATGTAGAACTCGGTCAATCGCCTTAAAGTATCCAAATCGAGTCGGTTCGAATCGTTGAAAGGGGTGAGCATCACCGGCCATAGCCCTTTTGCTAACTTTTGCATTTATTTGTTATTTTTCAAATAGTAAAAATGACCGTCTTCGGCACCCAATAGCAGATCGGGTCTTCCGTTCTTGTCCCAATCGACGGGGTTCGGCGACGTGGTGTGCCCGGCTATTTTTTGTTTCGACAGGTCGCCCTTGAATCGTAGGATTACCTTTCCGGGTTCACTTCCAGTATTTTCGAACAGCACGGCATTTTTTCCGTTAACGATCAGATCAAGGTCACCGTCTTGGTCCCAATCCGCAAAACATAGTTTTCTTCTGCCACTGGCACCGTATTTGCCCGAATTTAAGTGTAACGGACCTGAAGTACTGTCTTTTATATTGTTTTTGTTGTCGAATACCGAACCATCCGTTCCGTAAAATATCCGCTGTCCCGGTTTTAGCGTTAGGCCACCATTATTATTGAACCGTTCGAAAAAGGCCAAGTATCCTTCATGGTCCAGCATGATCAAATCCATTAGTCCATCTTCGTTCCAGTCGATGGTGTACGGGGTGGTGCGCCATTGGGTAGCCAGTTCCGTTTTTTCTGGGCTCCACCAGTTCCATTCGGGTTTGGGAACCTCGCTGTCTCCCCAGTCGACCGCGATAGGCTGGGCCGGCAGTAATTTCGAACTCTCTTTTTTGCCAACGTTCTTGTGCCATTCGATCTTTCCCCATATCGAATTTACGATGATATCCTTTAGTCCATCACCGTCCCAATCGTTTACCGAGAGGGTGGTGTAGCCCCATTTCTTTTCTGCTGGCCCCTGAATCGAGCCGTTATCACCGGCTAGATATCTTATTTCCTTTCCATCGGCCTTCAAGCGTTTTGGTGCGGCCCATTTCGGGGGATTACCTCCATTCAAATTTTCGATAAAGCCGATGTAGCCAGCGGTATTTCCTGAAATGAGGTCTTCGTCACCGTCGTTGTCCCAGTCTACGCTAACCGGCGTCGCCAATGCGCCGAATTTGACATAACCTGCCTTTTGTTGGAAGTAAGCGGGGGATTTGAAAATGGGCATATTATCGGCTACGACCCCTGTGTTTTCGACAAGGGCCACCCGGCCATCCTCATCGCCTACAACCAGATCGATGTCCCCATCCCTGTCCCAATCGACCGACGAGGGAATGATCATTTCCAGGTCCATTTTTATGATGCCCGACGGATTGGTCAGGAATCGACCTTTTGAAAAGACGGGCTTTTCGCGGCTACCCGTATTCTCGAACCAGGTAAGGGTATCGACAAATTCCCCACAGATCAGATCCAAATCGCCGTCACCGTCAAAATCGTTCATGTTGGGAGAAGGGGCGCCGTAAACGTCTATGGGTTTTCCGTCCGCAATAAGGGTTCCTTTGTTTACATACTTCCCGTCCATGTTTTCAAGGAGATAGACATAGCCGTGAAGCGGACCGTTCGTCCAATTCCCCTTTTCATCGAAAGCATTGTCCCAGCCGTAGTCGCCCCAATCGTCTATGCCCACAATCAGGTCGAGGTCACCATCCTTTTCATAATCCACATACTTCCATTGGCTAAAACGAATCTTCTGATGGCCTTTCTCAAGCTCGTCCTTTAAAGGCAACATTTTTGGGTCGGAGAAGATACTATCCTTAAAATCGAGGTATTCGACGCCACGACCGAGAACCTTAAGCGTTCCATCCTCCGAATAAACTTGAAGATTTTTCATTCCTTCCCCGATTTTCACCGGCTTTTCAAAAATAGGCGTTTTGTAAGGTTCTTTCGATGCGTTCTCAAAGAAATAGGTACCGTTAAAAGGCGTATCGGGACAGGAGACCACCAGATCCATATCGCCATCGTTGTCGAAATCCATGGGTAACGGCCACGCCCACAAGCCTACGCCAAGGTCGACCGAGAGGCCGGGATTGTTGTACTCTACCATGGAAAAGTCCTTGCTTTCAGGTTTATCCTGAGATATAGCTTCCGTAGGATTTTGAAACAGGATGCCCAGAAATAGAATGGTAACTTGGGATGGATACCGAAACCAGTTGGTTTTTGACATGAGTATAATTTATTGCAAAAGTGTTGACCCCGACGAATTAAAGCTTCCCTTTGAGCTTTTCGGGGTTCAAAACCACATATTTCACGGTCTTCCGATTCCATGTATAGACCAGATGAATCTTGCCGTCATCGGCTTGCACTATCGTAGGGTATGAATATTCTTCGCCCTCCCTGTCGGTGGTTTCCCGTACGGGTTCAAGGTCAAGAATACGGTCCCAGTGCTGTCCATCGGCGGAAATTGCAAGGCTGAGCGGCACCCGATCACCCCAATTTTTTTCTGTAGGGTTATAGACCAAGAGCTGACGACCGTCATTGAGGGTAACCCCATCGATACCGGAATTCGGATTGGGCAAAGATGTAGCCGTCATTGTACTCCATGTTTTTCCGCCGTCTTCCGACCAGTTTTGTGTGACCATATTATTTTTTGTTCGACTGAGCAGTTGAAGCTTGCCTTTGCCGTAATTTAAGATAACAGGTTGAATGGCACCGAATCTTTCAGGATTGTTCAAGGGGCCTGAGGCCGTCCAGGTTTGGGCATTGTCGGTACTTTGTTCTATATGGATGGTCCACTCGCCCGAAACGGTCTCTTTGCTCGAAGGGGAAAGAATAGTGCCATTGTTCAGTTGAACGGGCTGATTTTTTATGGGACCTAAAATGCCTTTGGGAAGTTTCACAGGTTTTGACCAGGTTTTACCGTTGTCTTCGGACGTCATATAGAGGCCCCACCACTCTTGCGGACTGGGACCCACCTTGTAAAATAGGTGTAGCGGTTGCCCTTTGGGTCTGAACAAAACCGGATTCCAGCAAGGGTGACGGGCACCATTTTCCTGTATGCCGTTGGCGACTTCGACAGGTTTCGACCAGGTTCCGTCCGTATGGCGCGATACCCAAATAACGACATCCTTGTTTTTTTCCTTGGTGCCACCAAACCAAGAGGCGATGACCGTTCCGTTGCTCACTTCTAGGGTAGAGGCATGGCATTCCGGGGTAGGGGCGTTCTCGATGTCATAAATAAATTCCTCGGTCAGTACGGCAGGGTGGTCGATGGGCATAACTTCGGGCAGTTTGACGGATTGGGCTTTACTGATAAAAGCGCACAGTGAAAACAGGAGCAAGTAAGAACACTTCATATAAATTTCTTTGGATGGCTTCTGTACCAAAAATAACGTATTATCCCTAATAAATTAAAAATCAAGGACTGAAAGAATTCGGTGGTGGAAATGACTGATCGGAGGGGCACCCGTTAAAAGTTTACAGTAAGAACACAGGGAAAAATTGGTTTTGAACCCAGTAAAGAATAGTTTTGAACAAACGGACTACACTATGAAAATCCAAAAAAGTATTTTAC
>NZ_JBGTHY010000470.1:0-3783 GCF_041745955.1 Pricia sp. | reverse complement strand
AATATTCTTGACCAAAGATAGAGATGCAAGAAAACTCAGGATTACATCCATTTATAATGCCACGACCGCTGTATTGGCAAAAGCTGGAGTTAGAGTAGAGGGAGGAAAAAAAGGGACCCATTTATTTCGACATAATTTTGCAGTTACATTGCTCCAGAATGGGGTACAAACTCCTATTATTTCCCAAATACTAGGCCATACATCTCCTAGATCGATCGAATCATATCTTGGATCGGATCTTGTTCGTCTAAAGGAATGTGCGTTGAGTATCGAGATGTATCCCGTTGGAAAGGAGGTTTTTGAAATATGATATCGTCGAGAATATTTAAGGAAATGTTAGATGAATATCTTCACTTCCGCGAAGTCTCCGGCCTCAAAACATCCACGACATTCTCTCTTGTCCAATTTTATCGCGATTGCAACAAAAGGTATCCTGAAAGCAAGTACTTGGCCCAGGAAATGATCGACCGGTGGTGCGCGAAAAGGAATACGGAGCAACCGATTTCCCATCGTTCCAGAATATATCCAATAATCTCCTTTTTGCAATATGCGGAGCAACGAAAGTGGATAGATGTGAAAATACCAAAGATTCCCCATTCCAGACCTAATCCTCCCGTTCCCCATTCTTTTAGTGAAAAGGAACTTAAAAACTTCTTCAGGGCATGTGATGAAATCAAGGACGGGGTGCCAATTCAGGTAAAACTCCGAAGAATCGAGGTTCCTGTTTTTTTTAGGCTTCTCTTTAGCAGTGGCCTTAGAACGACGGAAGCCAGACTCCTGAGGAAACACGATGTCGATCTTCGAAATGGGGTCATCAATGTCCGTTACTCCAAAGGGTACAATGAGCACCGGATCGTACTTCACGACACAATGGGGGAGCTACTTGTTCGATATGATAACGCTATATCGGAATTAATGCCCGGCCGCAAGATCTTTTTCCCTAGTTGTAAAGATAAATGTCATTGGAATATCTGGGTGTATAAGCAGTTTAACGGGTTATGGTATAAATACAATGATGCAAAAACTGTTGCTTATAGCCTAAGACATAACTATGCGATTGAAAATATCAACCAATGGACCGATCATGGGTTTGAGATCCATGACAAACTGGTAGCATTGAGCAAGAGTATGGGACATAGTACCCTAACCAGTACGATGTACTATTATTCCCTAGTCCCGAAACTGGCCAGTATTATTGAAAACCTATCGGGAGATGTCTATGATGAAATAATTCCTGATTTACCTAACGATGATGAACAAGAAAAATGATGCCCTGGAATTTGCCAAATACTATCATTCTTGGATCGACGGATGTGCACTAACAAATAGTCATAATACAATACGATCTTATGAATCCGCCATGAAACTTTATATCGACTTCCTTGAAGATGTTAAAGGCCTGAAATCAACTTCATTCAGTTCCAGTAATGACTTTTCCTGCGAAACAATAAAAGCGTGGCTTGTTTGGCTGAAAAACAAAAGGGGCTGTAGTCCCCAAAGCTGCAACGTTCGACTAGCTTCGATAAGAGCCTACCTTCAATATCTAGGTGAACGGGATATCAATTACAGGTATCTATTATTGGATTCTAAAAGCATCCATCGAATGAAGGCGATACAGACCAAGGTAAACGGTTTGAGTGAAAACGCCGTAAAAGCACTCATGTCCGTCCCGGACGCTTATACAACGACGGGTTATAGGGATATTGTTCTTCTGGCATTTCTATACGGTACAGCTGCTAGGATCGACGAGGTCTTGTCCTTGAAACTATCAGACCTGGATCTTGATCCCGATAATCCCCATGCAACTATTATTGGTAAAGGATCTAAAATTAGAACCTTATATCTGCCACCGAAGCTGGTAAGCCATCTTTGCAAATTCATTAAGAAATTCCATGGGTCGGAACCAGGTAAGGATAGATATCTCTTTTACTCCAGAGTAAAGGGCCATCAGGGTAAAATTAGCCAAGAAGCAATTAATAAGCGACTGAAGAAATATGCTGCTATAGCCCATGAAACTTGCCCTGATGTGCCTTTAAACCTTCATGCGCACCAATTCAGGCATGCAAAAGCCAGTCATCTATTGCATGATGGGATGAATATTGCACAACTATCAAAACTACTTGGACATGCTAATTTATCCACGACAATGGTCTATCTGGATATAACCATTGATATGGAGGCAAAAGCAATGATATCCTTGGAAGATGAAAAAACTAGAAATATACCGAGATTATGGAGTAAAGGAAAGGATAACCTCACTGAACTTTTTGGAAGAAAAAGAAAAATTAATTGAAAAATAATCCGAACTTTTATAGATGATATTGCCTGATAGTATGGGATCTGTCCATAAAAGTTCGGATTTTATTGGAGTTAGGATAACGGATAAAATCCGAAAGTTTAGATTTTATCCGGGATATACTGGGGCATGTATCCATCCAAACGACCGACGTATATGCCAGGGCCGACTCCAAACAAAAGCGGGAGGCCCTTGAAAAGGCTTATGTGGATGTCATCCCGGAAACGGACAGGGAAAAACCCTGGGAAAGGAACGGCCCTTTGCTGGAATGGCTTAAAGGGTTGGGCAAATAAAAACATGATTATGCAAAGTGGTACTGTAAAGTGGCCCACGGAAACACGTGATTCCCGTAATGACTTCTTGTACCACTTTGCATAACGATATGCTTTGCATAATGGTATTCCTCGATCTTCCAGCGCAGCCCGTACCCTTTGAAGGCCCATTTCGCGACCTCGATGGCGTTGGACAGGTCGCTCTTCACGAGCAGATAGCAAAGCCCGCCGTGCCGCCTGTTCCTGGTGACCACCAGCCATAGGTGGTGGACGGTACGGCCTATCCTGTATTCTATCGGTACGCCCCCTATATCATAGACTTCGGTCACGGGCCTGTCCTTCTTTATCCTGATCACTTTTTGGCTTATCGAAAGATCCATTTTTTTGGCCAGTTCCCTTACATCGACCTTTTCCCCGTCATGATCGACCTTGGTGGTCTTTTTCAGGCGGACGATGGCCCGGGGGCATTCGCCGATGAAGAAATCCTTGAGGATCCCGTTGTCCGCCCCGCGGTCGAACACCCAGCAGCCCTTGTCGCCGATGTGCCCCTTTACCTTCCGCACCGCTTCCTTGATCTCTTTGTTGCTGCTCAGCGCCCCCATCTCGAAACTGTACGCCCTGCTCAGGAGGGGCGATATCTCCTTGTGCGCGTTGACCGCATTGATGTTCAGGACATTGTATCCGAGCCCGATCTCCCCGGTATCGCCGTTCTTGACGAATTCCAGCCCTTCCATGTATTTTGCGTGCTTTTTACTGATATCGGTGCCGTCCATGACGATGAAATCGTCCTTCGATACGCCCGGGGCGACCGTCTCCAGATGGCCCTCCAGTACCTTGTCGGCGTAGTCCTCCTTCAGGTACTGCGCCGAGAGCCGTTTTGCCACGTCCTTTAGCCTCAACGGTTCCCTGAGGGAGGCCGCGATCTGGTTCACGAACACGGACCTGCTCTTCAATATGCCCGTTACCATGTCCTTCAGGCAACGTTTTTCAGGTCTTGTCATATCGGTCGGGGAGGAAAGGTAACCGCCCAGTTTGGTAAGTATTCTTTTTGTCAGTATATTGTCCATGGAACTGTTTTTTAAGGGTTTATTGTTCGTTTTTTCCAATTACAATTTACCACTTTTAAAACAGTTTTCCTATTTAAAAACCTCCCGGAACACCAATATAATCAATACTATTGTAACCCATCCATTCATTTTTCGGGGGATGGCTAAA
>NZ_JBGTHY010000469.1:0-2161 GCF_041745955.1 Pricia sp. | reverse complement strand
ACATCGACACCTACCGTAGGCTCGTCGAGAAACAAAACTTTAGGTCGGTGCAAGATACTGGCAACTAGGTTGATGCGGCGCTTCATACCGCCCGAAAAACTCACTATTTTTTTATGGGCGAATTTTGAAAGTCCCAAAATTTCGATATGTTCGAGAATTTTATTTTTCAACGAGTTGCCCTGTAATCCGTACATGCTTCCGAAGTATTGTAGGTTTTCATAAGCCGTCAGCGAGGGGTATAGGGCATACTCTTGGGGTACGATACCAATCATTTGTTTCAGTTCGTTTTTGTGTTCCCCATAATTCAATCCGCCGATACTGAACGACCCCGATGTGGGCTTAAGTAGGGAACTTAGCATGGAAATTAAAGTAGTTTTTCCCGCTCCATTGGGACCCAACAACCCGAAAATTTCACCGGCCTCAATGCTGAGGTCTAACTTGTGAACCGAATAGTCTTCGGCATCCTTATATTTTTTGGAGAGTTTGTTGATTTGGATCATGGCTAAGCCTAATTTCCATCCATTGGCGGATGCGTGTGCTTTTTTAATATCACTCTCTCCATGAAGTGGATCTAATGACGGCTAATCCCCAAATATGCGTATTTTTAGGGATTGTAATCCCCAAAATTACATTTTTAAAATTTTTTATGGGCTTAAACCATTTTTTTCAAACGCTTGAAAAAATTCTCTTCCCGATTTGCAATAGCGACCAATTTATCGGCAATCTTATTATACCCATCGCTTTCGCCGCTACGATTTTTATAGATTCGGGAGGCATCCAGCGCAAAATCACGCCATAAATCCCCGATTTCGGTCATTTCTTTGGAAAATTCCCTGAGGTTTTCGTTGTTCAGCACGCCCGCCGCCTCTTGCAGAAACGCCGCATAGATATAGCGAAAGCCACCACCACCGGTACCGATTTCCTCTTGCATGCGAACGATTTGACCCAGATAGTGGTTGGTTTTTTTCGGACCTATTTTCTTTGGCCACTTACGGATGTTCTTGGCCACCCAGCGAATCGCTTTCACCCCAACGATCGGCACGGGTGCGGTCATATCGCGGCAGGTCTGTTTGATACCCTTGACGATAGCGCTTTGCAGCTCAAGTTTTTCGGGGAAAGCGGTGGGATAGTAAATATGGCCCTTGGGGGCAAAAGCCCCTTTGGCAAAACGTACTTTTTCTAATTGCTTTTCGGTTAGGGAGGTTACGTTTTCCATGACCGGATCACTGATAAGGTATTGGCCGTCTTTCTTTCCATAGACCACCATATTGTGGGCGTTAAAATGAAAGCGGTACTCGTCGGGAAAATAAATGAGGTTGTACACCCCGACCTGTAGACCAACGGGATTGTTATTTTCCAGATTTTCATCTAAACGGGCCTTGGCCTTTTGTGGATTACTGAATTTCTCGCGTTTCACCTCAACACCGACCCTCTTGGCAAAACGGTTGAAGACTAGGCCGGGCAGTACTCTATAGGTAAATACAGGGGCGTAATTTACCTGGATGAAGGGCAGATAGCTGAACAGCAGTCCCGATCCAATGCCGAAAACCATCGGTTCGCTAACATCAAAACCGTTGTGTCGCATTAGGTTAGAAACTACACCATTTTCGCAGTGGGCCGCCTGTTTATGGGAAAAATCTATTTTCAAGGAATTGGATTTAATGTAATTTTTTATTAAGCCTGCCTGCCTGCCCTTGAGGCAATGTTCATGCCCCTAGCCTTTATTCAATCGATCTGTTTTAACTCTTCGGTCGAAATTTCAAAAACATCGGCATATTTTTGAAGGGTCTTTGCACTGAGTTTACGAAAAGCGGATGGCTTGAGGTGCCTTTTCACACGCCATTGCCAAAAACCCACATAACTGGCCAAAATGGGAATATCCATTTTGTGCAGTTCCATATAGTATTCAATGGGACTTGATTCGTTATTGAAAAAACGGCCTTTGGCTGCTGCGGTACGTTCCTCGATGTCTTTAATGGCATTGTCGAGCGCTATGGATTTGGGGGTCCATCCGGTGCTTAGCTCGGTGGTGTACTCCCCATTTTCATCGACGGCGTAGACCATATCCTTGATATTGGCCTTTTCAAGAGTACTCTTGTCCTGTGGAACTTCCTTTCTTTTCATGGGTCGCAAAGGTATTTAAGATAGCCGATAACTTCTA
>NZ_JBGTHY010000468.1:0-3414 GCF_041745955.1 Pricia sp. | reverse complement strand
GAAGATGGCTTTCAAGATTTATTGATGATAGGCAACAATTTCGGAAATGAGGTTTTTGTGGGCAGGTACGATGCTTTTAATGGAGCTCTCTTGAAAGGCGACGGAAAAGGAGAATTTGAGGTGGTTACACCCTTGCAAAGTGGATTCAAGATTACCGGAGACGCAAAAGACATGATATCCGTAAAAAATGCTAGTGGAGGAAATCCTTACTACGTAGTTACTCAGAATCGGGGTAAAGTCAAGGTGTTTCAAAATAGTCTCTAAATGAAGATGAATAAAAAGAGGGGGTTGATATGGACTATCATCCTTTCTATTGGTCTACTGGCAGCCTCCTGCTCATCCCCACAAGAAAAAAAAGCGATCACATTATACAAAACACAATGTGCAAGCTGCCATTTGTTGCCGGCCATCCAAGATCTTCCCAAGCATATTTGGGAGAATGGTGTTCTTCCTGATATGGCTGCAAGAATGGGTATAATCGATAGCACGAACAATCCTTACAAAGGTCTTTCATTTGATGAACAGTACGCCATTAAACAAACAGGTATTTATCCCAATAAACCCCAATTGTCGTTGCATGATTGGGAGTTATTAAAGAGTTACATTATCACCATAGCCCCTGATTCTTTGGTTTCGGGCATCGATTCTAGTAGCCGTGATGAATTAGCTCAATTTGTTCCTCGACCGATTAGACTTGATAGTAGTGCGGGCGCGTTCATAACGTTTTTGAAATACGATGGGCAAGATAACAGTGTCATTATCGCCGATTTAAACGGCAATCTGTTGAGGCGTAAAATTAAAATGGGGGAAACCGAGACTCTTACAAAGACCGGTGAGGCCATTACGTCCTATACCGAAAAGAATGGATTTGCCTATATAACGCATACTGGATATTTGAATCCTTCCGAGATTGCCAGGGGAAACATACAGATTAAATCAAACCATACCCTTGCGCAAATACCAATAGTTTTTCACCGACCGGTTCATACCTTGGTTCAAGATCTCGACGAAGACGGTCAAGATGAGCTGGTGGTAAGCGAGTTCGGTAATTTGACCGGAGCCTTATCCCTACTTAGCAAAGAAAAAGATCAGGAGTACGAAAAGAAAATACTTTTGAACCGTCCGGGATCCATACGCACGCTTTCAAAAGACATGAACGATGATGGCAAAAAAGATTTGATAGCCCTTACCTCACAAGGCAAAGAAAGCATCGTTATTCTCTATCAGCAAAATAATTTGGAATTTAATGCCCATCCAGTCATCAATTTTAGTCCGGTCTACGGTACAAGTTGGTTCGAGCTGATCGATTATGACGGGGATGGCCATGACGACATCATAACCGTTCACGGAGACAATGCCGACCAGAGTTATGTACAAAAGCCATATCATGGTCTACGCATCCATATAAATGACGGGCAGAATCGATTTACGGAGAAATATTTTTATGCATTAAATGGTGCTACCAGAGTGGTAGCCCGGGATTTTGATCAGGACGGGGACGTTGATTTTGGAGTGTTATCCACCTTCCCGGATTATAAACAAACACCAGAATTTTCTTTTGTGTATTTAGAAAACGAAAATTCAGAAAATTTTCAATTTAAACCCTATACGTTTCAAGATTCAAAGCTGGGCAGATGGCTATTGATGGATGCCGGTGATGTTGATAAAGACGGCGATGATGACATTGTCTTAAGTTCTTTTACCTATGTATTTACCCCGGTTCCAAAAGAGGTAACCCATCTTTGGGAAACGTCTAATGTAGATTTAATGGTTTTGGAAAATAAATTAGTTCCCTGATGAACGGAATTTCGAACGGATAATCCCATTTTCTTTTCAAATTCGCTTTTCTCAATACTCCCCCTCATGCTTAAAATCCCCAAACCGATACTTCACAGTACGCTTTAACGGAATCTGCATGCCACCGGTCTCTTCGAGCCAATCGTAAATGGCGGCGGACATCGACTTGGCAATATCCTGTTTATCAGGGTCGGCGATCAGGTTGTACATTTCATCGGGATCGTTTTCGAGGTCGTAAAGTTCGTTGCGGTCCCAAATGCCCTGATATTTGATGTATTTGTACTTGTCCGTTCTCATACCGAATACCGTGGGAGTCATAGGGAAATCGTATTCCCAATAATACTCGTAAAAAATCTCCTCTCGGGATTTTGCGTCCGCATCCCCCGTCAAGATAGGAATAAACGAGACGCCTGGCATGTTGTCCGGTTGTTTTACGCCTGCTTCCGCCAAGACCGTAGGACCGATATCGATGTTCTGCACCATCTGTTTCGGTGTTTTTCCGCCTTCGAACAGCTCTGGACAGCGCACCAACAAGGGCACTTTTACCGATTCTTCATAAAAATGGCGTTTATCGATCAAGCCGTGTTCACCCCAGCTAAAACCGTTATCGCCCATATAGATGACTAAGGTGGAATCGTCAAGTCCCTCTTTTTTCAGGTATTCCATAACGGTGCCGATGCTTTCATCTACACCCAAAAGCGTTTCACAATAGTCGACGACCATTTCATGGATGTCGTTAAATCCGTGGTACATATAATCGACCCCGTGCCAGCTCACCCGCTGATTGGCAACCCATTCGGGCCACTTTAAATCTCTGTATTCCCCAGTCAGGGTTTGACCATAAGTGCTAGGCAGTTCTATTGTATTGCCCTTGTACCTTCCTTTGTGACGTTGGGCAGGCTGAAAACCTGCGTGCACGGCCTTGTGGGACAAGTACATAAAGAACGGTTTTTTCTTGTCCCGCTTGTCCAGCCAATCCACGGCATGATCGGTCAACAGGTCGGTGATGTAGGTGGAGTCTTTATAAGTCGTTCGCTTGCCATTGATATTAAGGGTGGGATTGTAATAGACTCCTTGGCCAACAAAACTCTCCCAATGCGTAAAGCCCGGTTGTGGTTCGTCGCCATGGTCGCCCATATGCCACTTACCGAAAAAGCCGGTCTGGTAGCCAGCCTTCTCCAAATATTCGGGGAAAAAAGTCAGGTCTCCGGGGTTCGGCGCCTGATTATCGACTATGGTGTGGGAATGTGAGAATTGTCCAGTTAAAATGGAGGCCCTGCTGGGTGAACACAGTGAAGTGGTGACAAAGGTATTTGGCAGATAGGCTCCCTCGGATGCCAACCTATCCATATTTGGGGTCTCGAGCCAAGGCACCTTACCCGTAAAGCCCATATAATCGTAACGATGGTCGTCGGTAAGGATAAAGATGACATTACGGGGTTTCTTTTTCGATGGTTTTTGCGGGTCGGTGTTGGCTGGGCTTTTACCTGAAAAAAGAAGGATGCAGGTTATTAGTGCAAAAAATTTGAGTTTCTTCATGGGAGGGTTTTGTGATGGGGAATGCATTGTTTTGAAAAGGAAATTTAATGAAAAAAATCGGTAGAATCTGTCGTTCGC
>NZ_JBGTHY010000467.1:0-11011 GCF_041745955.1 Pricia sp. | reverse complement strand
CCGCTCATGCCCCAATGCGTAATCATCAAGGGTCCTTCCGAAGTCATTAAGGGTTTTTCCGCTTCTCGGCTTCGGAGCTTTATGGTGATTTTAGAATTAAACAGCCGCTGTTCGAGAACATGGACTTCTGCGTGGGTACTTACGCCCTGTATTCCCTTTATGCGCTTGTCCTTAATATTAAAGGTGAACAACGAGGGCACTGCCGGCTCAAGGGAATGGCCCAATTTTTTCAGCAGCTTCCATATTTTAGGATTGCTTCCGGTGGCGACCACTATTTTTTTTGCGTGGTAGGTGTGTTTTATGGATTCTATTTCCCAGACTATCTTTTTTTTTTCATCTGCCGTAGAGACGCCATGCACGTCGTCTTTACCTTGACGAATATCGATTACCGCACTATGCCGTAAAACCCGTACTCCCAATCGGTCGGCCTCGTTCAAAAAACAATTGATAATGGTCAGGGACGAATCAGAAACGGGAAACATGCGACCGTCGGCCTCTATTTTTAGGGGAATGCCCCTTCTCTCAAAAAAGGCCATGGTATCACCACTACAATAGGAGTGGAAAGGCCCCAACAGTTCTTTTTCGCCCCTGGGATAATTTTTGACCAGTTCACCGGGGTCAAATTCCGCATGGGTGACATTGCACCGACCGCCACCGGATACCTTGACTTTGCCCAGCACTTCCTTTCCACGTTCTAAGATGGCAATTTTAAGGTCCGGTCGGGCTTCGGCGATATGGATGGCCGAGTAAAACCCTGCCGCGCCGCCGCCAATGATGATAACATCAAAAATTGACATTTACTTTAGTTCTATTTTAATCGCTCGAGCTCTTCCTTAAGCTTGGGCACATCCTTCAGCGCAATCGACCAAAGAACAGAAAGCTGAATACTGTCGTAAGCATGCGCCAAGCGATTTCTTAGGGAGATAATTCGTTGCGAATTGGCGATTACTAGAGAGGTGTTTGATTCAAGTGCCTTTTTCGTGGCTTCGCCAATAATCTCCAACAACCTTTCCAAAGAACGGATTGCTAATGGATTATTTTCAAACTTGACGTATTGTTTTTCACATAGCGCGACTAAGTCCTCGATTTCATCAATGGCACTTTCAATATCGAGAACGTATTTTTTGGTTTTAGGCTGCATAGAGCGGAACCATTGTATTTTCAAGTTCTTTCTTGAAAATTTTATTCTTCACGGATACTAATGTTATCAAATCTACAGGGCGTTTCAAAAGTTTCTCCAGTTCTTCTATCAACCCAAAATAATGATCGGCCATGTTTTCGACCGGAATGGAAGAATCAAAAATTACCGCTAAATCAATATCACTTTTTTCTGAATTGTATTCATCGGACAAAGCAGAACCAAAAACATAAAGTTCCAAAGCTTCAAACTTTTTACAGATTTCGATTATGGCATCCCTGTTTTTTTGGAGTAAAGGTATCATGATACTATGCTATTGATCAACTACAAAAATAAACGATTCCAACGGATTAATGTCAATCCGGACTTCTCCCCTACCGTTTTCAACCTTTAAGGTATGTTCACTTCCGTATAAGACATCCTTTATTTGATGGTTTCCTTCGGATAGCTTCCATTTTTGGACAATATCTTCCGGAAGTTTCAGTTCAAAGCCGAACCGATCGTTGGCATCGAAATTCGAGACGATAATCAGCCGCTCTTTGTCGGACCATCGTACATACGAAAGTACATGGTAATTGTACCATAGTGTGTGGTCCCGATTATAAAAATGGATGTCTTGATATTCGCCGACCAAGGCATCGCTTTGCACCGTGAAATTCAACAGACGTTTGTAGAAGTCCCGCAATTGAGATTCCGCCTCGTACAACTGCCCGCCATCGAATTGCTTGTCGTTGACCCATCGCTGGTGGTGCGGTACGCCGATATAATCGAAGATGGAGGTCCGGTTGGGACTCCCAAACCCCGCGTTTTCGGCTCCGGGCTCACCGACTTCCTGTCCGAAATAGATCATAACGGGCGCCGTGGTCATCGTGGCGGAAACGACCATGGCCGGCTTGCCGATTTCAGCGCTGCCGACAAATTCAGGACTGGCAAGCCGAACCTCATCGTGGTTTTCCAGAAAATGGAGCAGATGGTGCTCTATATCCTGCGTTCCCTTTTTCACTATGGGGATATGGTCCGTCCACCCATCGCCCTGCATGATATTTTTTAGGGAATCGTACATTTCTACCTTGTCGTAGAGGTAATCCATTTTTCCCCTGTGGATGTAGTTGCGATATTCATCGGGGTTGTAGACCTCGGCCAGCAGGAAGGCCTCTGCGTTTTTCATTTTGATGTGGGAGTTCATGTAGCTCCAGAATTCCACCGGCACCATTTCGGCCATATCATACCGGAAACCGTCGACGCCCATTTCGAGCCAATAGAGGGCGATATCCTTGAACTTCACCCACGAATTAGGGACATTTTTATCCTTCCAAAATTCATAATGGGCCGCGTAATGTTTCGACTCAAAACCCTCGGGAAGCGTGTCGAAATTATACGAGCCGTCCGGGCGAACTCCGTAATTGATCTTTACGGTTTCGTACCAGTCGTTAAAATTAGGCTTTGCCATTCGCGAACCGTTGCCCGTCCATTTTGCCGGGTTTTCGTCGAATTTCCCGTCCGCCATCGGATGATTTTCCCCGCCCAAGGGCAAATAGCCGTTCCGCCATTCCGGCACGTGAAAGGCTTCCCCGGGAATATAGTAGAAATTGTTGTCACGCTCATATTCCACCGAAGTATCATCGGAAGCACCGAAAGGTTCATGGCCCTCGGGCGTGGATTTTCCCTCGTAATTACGCGCCACATGGTTGGGCACGATATCGATAAGCAGTTTGAGGCCTGCTTTGTGGGTACGGTCGATAAGCGTCTTGAACTCTTCCAACCGGTTTTCAGGATGCTCCGCCAAATCGGGATTCACGTTGTAATAATCCTTCATCGCATAGGGCGACCCGGCCCGACCCTTTACCACATCGGGGTCGTCGTTAGAGATGCCGTATTCGGTATATTCGCGGATCACGGCATGATGCGGCACCCCGGTATACCATATATATGTAACGCCCAAGTCTTTGATTTCCTGCAAGGCCTTTTCCGAAAAGTCGGAAAACTTCCCTACGCCGTTCTCTTCGATGGTGCCCCAAGGTTTGTTTGTGGTGTTGGTGTTGCCGAAAAGCCTTGTAAAGACTTGATAAACGACCTCCTTCTTCATTTCCTTTTTGTTTTCCTCCATGGCCTTTTTCTCCGTATTTTTTTGTTTACAGCACGATATAAGTATCAGCATGCTGACTAGTAGTGTTTTATTCATTATAACCTTGCTATCTCTGTCGTTCCGACACAAAGTGGGGCCTCTTCTTGCTTATACCGCGACAGCCTTATCCGGATGCAGTACCACCCGCTCCCCATTGACCCTAATGGACATCTCATCTTTGCCATCCAGCGAAAATTCAGTTTTTTCTTTTTGAACGGTCACCTTTACGATCCTGTTCCTAAAATTGATCTTAAAGGAATAGGAGGTCCATTGCTCGGGAATTCGCGGTGAAAAGGATAATTTATCGTCAACAATCCGCATACCACCAAATCCCTCGACGATGCTCATCCAGGTGCCGGCCATGGAGGTTATGTGAAGGCCTTCCTCTACTTCTTTGTTATAATCGTCGAGATCTAGGCGGGACGTACGCAGATAGAATTCGTAGGCCTGTTGCATTTTATCCAGTTTGGCGGCCTGAATACTATGCACACAGGGCGAAAGTGAAGACTCGTGTACCGTAAAGGGTTCATAAAAGTCGAAATGCCTTTCCAATTCCTCGGTAGTAAAATGGTCCTCGAAAAAATAGAATCCCTGTAAAACATCTGCCTGTTTGATGTAGGGCGATCGCAGTATCCGGTCCCAGCTCCACTTTTGATTGATAGGTCGCTTCGCACTGGTAAGTTTATCCGCTGTAATCAGTTCCTTGTCCAAAAATCCATCCTGTTGCAAAAACACCTGATGTTCCTCGGAATAGGGAAAATACATATTGTTGGCCACCTTTTGCCACTTCGTGGTCTCTTCATCGGTCAAGCGGGTCTTTCCGACCACACGTTTATAATCCTCCTGAAAACCGTCCTTGACCTTCGTCAGCTGTTGCAACGTATAATCGATACACCACTTGCCGATATAATTGGTGTACCAGTTGTTGTTGACATTGTTCTCGTACTCATTGGGACCGGTAACGCCCAAAATCACATATTTTCCTTTCGATTTGGAAAAATTGGCGCGCTGGTGCCAGAACCGGGCGATGCCTATCAGCACTTCGAGTCCCATTTCGGGAATATAGGAGTAGTCACCGGTATACCGATAATAGTTAAATATGGCAAAGGCGATGGCCCCGTTCCGGTGGATTTCCTCAAAGGTGATTTCCCATTCATTATGGCTTTCCTCGCCGTTCATGGTGACCATGGGGTACAGGGCAGCGCCATTGGTAAACCCTAGTTTTTGGGCGTTTTCGATGGCCTTTTCCAAATGGTTATAGCGATATTTCAAAAGGTTTCGGGCCACTTTTTGGTTCTTGGTCGCCATATAAAAGGGAATGCAATAGGCCTCGGTATCCCAATAGGTACTGCCCCCGTATTTTTCGCCGGTAAAGCCCTTGGGGCCGATGTTCAAGCGGGAATCCTTTCCCAAATAGGTCTGGTTCAATTGGAAGATAGTATAGCGGATGCCCTGCTGCGCCTTGATATCGCCCTCTATGGTAATATCGGCCATTTCCCAAATTTTGGCCCAAGCCCGCTTTTGTTGTTCTAAAAGTGCTTCAAAGCCCAGGTCAGTCGCCTTTTTCAGGGATTTTTTCGCCGCATCCACCAGTTCGGATGGTTTATGGTTTCGGGAAACCGTATAGCCGCCAAACTTATGCAAGGCCAGGGTTTCGTGCTTCTTAACGGTTTGCACAAATTCATGTGCGACCCTTAATTCTTTCTTTTCTTCGGATGGATTTTGTTTCAGGTGCTTCCCGTCCAAAAACAGATGGGATTCCATAAAGGTGCAGACCTGAAAGTTCGTCTTTAAGGTATGGGATTCGATAAAGGCTTGATTTTCTTTGGATGTTATCTCCGTTGTTTCCCAAAATTTATCGTCCCAATTCGTATCCTCGTTGGTGATACCGCTATCCAAATACGGATGAAATTGTATTTCCACATCGGCATCCGTGGGCCTAATTTCATAGTGTATAGCACCGACCTCATCAATATCAAGGCTCAAAAACCGGACGATATTCACATTTATTTTTACGTCGTTCGGTAAAGTGGCAGTAAAAGAACGGCTGTACCATCCCTCTTTCATATTCAGCTCCCGTCGAAAATCGGCCACCTTTTTACATGTATTCAGATCTAAGGCTTCCCCAGATACCGACACATCGATACCGATCCAGTTGGGCGCGTTCAGTACCTTGGCAAAATATTCGGGATACCCATTTTTCCACCAACCGACACGGGTTTTATCGGGATAATAAACGCCAGCGATATAACTCCCCTGAAACGTGTTTCCAGAATAGCTTTCCTCGAAATTGGCACGCTGGCCCATGTGGCCGTTGCCATGGCTGAAAATACTTTCCGAGGATTTTACGCGGTCTTTGTCGAAGCCTTCTTCGATGATAGACCATTTGTCGGGCTGTATATAATCTTGCATATGATTTTACTATGTTATTTGCTTAACGTTTATAGCTTGAATGGTTCAAGGTTTAATTCTGCCTTCGGCAGGTTCACTGCTACTGAATCAATCCCTCTAAAAATTCAGTACTAATCTCGGTAAAATCCTTGAAAACATGATTAGCTTCGGACAGGGTTTTGGCATCGCCGATACCGATACTGGTCATTCCCGCGTTATTCGCCGCTTCGATGCCCGCTACGGCATCCTCAAAAACAATACAATTTTCGGGTCGGGCTCCCATTTTTTGGGCAGCGATCAAAAATACTTCCGGGTCCGGTTTGGCCTTCGCGACATCGGTTCCGTCGACTATGGCATTAAAATACGGCAAGAGCTTTACTTTTTCAAGTATCGGTTTCGCATTTTTGCTTGCTGAGCCCAGGGCAAGGGGCACATTTTCATCCTTTAGATAATCCAAAGTCTTGACCACGTCGGGAAGGATTTCGGAGGCATCCATATCTTCAATATAGGACAGATAATCCTCATTTTTTTCCATCATCCATCGGTCGAACTGTTCCGGGGTGGCTTCCACCTTACCAATATCCAACAGAATCTCCAGACAACGCTTTCGGCTTACGCCTTTAAAAAGTTCATTCTGTTCCTTCGTAAACTCAAAACCCAGTTGATTGGCCAGTTTTTTCCAGGCAAGATAGTGGTATTTTGCAGTGTCTACGATGACGCCGTCTAGGTCGAAGATACAGGGTTTAAATTTCAAAGTTTTAGGATGCATGTTTCAGGTGTGAAAAGTTAGGGGATATCTGCAAAAGTAGCGTACAAAATAAACCCATAGACGTATAAACCATAAACTTTTACACTGCCTACTGCGACTGCCAAACCTTATTTTTTAGTTCACGGTAGATTCTCTTTCAATAATGGTCCCTTCAACAATCTTCGTACGGAAAGGTTTTTCTTCGTCGATTTCGGCCTCGATACGTTCGATGAGCATTTCGGCGGCAACTTCACCCATACGTTCGCCATGTTGCGCTACCGTAGTCAAAGTGGGCTGTACATATTTTGATAAGATCCCGTCGGTAAAACCGATAAAAGCGATATCGTCGGGAATTTTCATCCCCATCTTTTGAACAACGGCCATACATTGTACGGCAAAAATTTCATTGACGCAAAGCACTGCGTCTATCTTGGCGGTGCCAAAAAACTGCCGTATTTCACTTTCATTGACATCCCTGAAGGGCAAAACAAGTTTCAGCTCTGGCCTGGCGGGGATATTCGCTTCCGATAGTGCCTCTTCGTAACCCTCGGCCCTCTTTTCGCTAACGTTGAAATAGCTTTCTGTAGTTACCAGGGCTATGTTCTTTCTGCCATTGGCGAGAAACTTTTTTACCGCTTGATAGGCAATTTCGGTATCGTTCAGTATGACCTTGTCGCAGGACACTTTGTCGTCTACACGGTCGAAAAGCACTAACGGAATGCCCTGTTCGGTAATTTCAAGGAGATGGTGGAAATCTCCTTTACGCTGGGTTTCGGCAGATAATGACATGACGAACCCGTCAATACTGCCATTGGCCAACAACTCGGTATTTATGACCTCCTTATCGAAAGATTCATCGGAGACGCAAACGATAACATTATATCCCTTTTGGTTCGAATACTGTTCGATACCCCTGAATACCGTCGTAAAAAAATAGTGGACTATGTCGGGAATGACAACGCCAATATTTTTAGTGCGCTTGTTCTTAAGACTCAATGCAATATTATTGGGCCTATAATTGTACAACTTGGCGAAGGCCTGCACCTTATCTTTGGTGTCAATACCTATTTCCTCACTGTTCTTAAGTGCCTTTGAAACTGTGGAGATGGATACTTCAAGTTCTCGGGCGATGTCTTTCAATGTAATTTTCCGTTTCAAACTGCGTATAATTTTAATGAAGTGTAAGATAATCCTAAAAACAGGCAAAAGTTAAATTTCCCGTTTTTTTAACAATCCATACCCAATAAACGGAATTGGGAACTTAGTACAATCGTGTTTCAATTCAAAAGAAAATGTTATCTTTGAAAAAAAAATTAACGATTCCCAATTATATCCGACCCAAATTATGAAGTCCCCAATGAGACTTTTATTTGATTATTGGTATGCCCTTTTTAGGAAAGTTATCAACACGAAACCGTTTTCGTAACCCTTGTATAGTCAAATATTCATTATTTAACGTTTTTTTTATATATGTTTAACCTTTGATTTCAACATAACTCAACTCAAAAACAACTTTTATGAAGATTACACTAATTAGAAACCTGATGATGTTCGGCGCATTTTTGTGCTTCGCATTCACTCAGGCTCAAGAGGTATCGGGAACGGTTTCCGATGCTACTGGCCCCTTACCGGGCGCCAGCGTCGTAGTTAAAGGCACTACTACGGGTGCACAGACCGATTTTGACGGTAATTATACCTTAAGTGATGTACCTGACGATGCTACATTGGTGTTTAGCTATATTGGTTACGCCAATCAGGAAGTTGCCGTAAGTGGCCAAACAACAATTAATGTTACCCTTGAAGAAGACGCCCAAGCATTGGACGAGGTGGTGATTATCGGATATGGGCAAACGACTATTAAAGATGCCACTGGAGCGGTTTCCGCAGTTCAATCGGAAGATTTTAACAAAGGTATAATTAGCTCTCCAGAACAGTTGATACAAGGTAAAACCGCGGGTGTACAAATATCACAGTCCAGTGGTGAACCAGGTGCTGGCATTTCCTTAAGAATTCGGGGTACTGCATCTGTCAGGGGAAACAACAGCCCATTATTTGTTGTCGATGGTGTTCCGGTATCTAACGAAAGTGTTTCCGCCGATGGCGCCGATGTCGGCGTTGGATCAAGTGGCTCTAAAAACCCGCTGAACTTTTTAAACCCCAACGATATCGAAAGCATGAGTATTCTGAAGGATGCTTCCGCGACCGCTATTTATGGTTCTAGGGGAGCCAACGGAGTTGTTGTCATCACCACGAAATCTGGAAAAGGTGGGGGAAGAGAAGGTCAATGGGGCTTTACCAGCAATTTGAATATTTCCGAGGTGGCCAATGAATTTGACTTGTTGAGTTCTGAGGAGTTTGTAGAAAGAGGTGGTGCCGACCTTGGTGGTTCGACCGACTGGCAAGATTATGTTTTTAGAACGACGGCATCGACCGATAATAACCTATCGTATTCCCAAAACTACGGGAGCGGAAATGTTAGGGCCACTTTCGGCTATTCTAAGCAATTCGGTATCATTGAAAATACCGATTTGGAGCGTATCACAGGAAGAATTAATGTAGGCCAACGGTTTTTTGACGACAAATTAAAACTTAATTTTCAGGGAACCGTTTCGAGAATCAACGATAAAAAGCCTTTTATAAGCAGAACCGCAGGAAGCACTGGTGATTTATTGGCCGCCAGCTATTACGCCAATCCTACGCTCAATGCTGATCCCTTGGCTAATACAGATCCGGACTTAAATCCTGCCAATTTATTGACCTACTACGATGACAATACCCAAACGGATAGATTTCTTGGCAATCTATCGTTGGAATATTCCATTACCGAAAATTTGTCCGCCAAGGTAAATTTAGGTCTTGATACTTCTACATCTTCACGTGCTCAAGTGGCCGGCCCAGCATTACTTGGTTTGGGTAATGGCGTACAGGATAACGGACGGGCGGCAGTCAGTAATTTAGATACTGAAAACACCTTGTTAGAACTCACCGTTAACTACACCAAAGAATTTGAAAATTCCAATTTGGATGCATTGGTGGGCTTCTCCTATCAAGATTTCAATAGGCAAGGGCAGAATCTTTTGGGACAGGGCTATGGCTCTAGCGATTTGAATGCCATTGCAAGAACCACCCAAGAAACCTTTGATGCTACAGAAAATCTTGCCAACAACTATCAAGGCTATGGTATCGGTATTTTCCAGGATAATACCGATGCAGGAGATCAATTTAGAATTTTGAGCCTGACGCCGGGTGTAAGCGATACAACACAGCCTTTACCCAGCATTCCAATTGATGCTTTTAGGGCAGACACCTTTGATTTTACCGATGAATTGCAATCCTTTTTCGGAAGAATCAATTACACGCTTTTAGATAAATATTTATTTACCGCTACTGTAAGGGCCGATGGTTCTTCAAAATTTGGCGAAAACAATAAATATGGCTATTTCCCATCTGCCGCTTTTGCATGGAAACTTAATGAAGAAGGTTTTATAAACGAAGAAACGGTTTCAACGTTGAAACTAAGGGTAAGCTGGGGTATCACCGGTAACCAAGATGGTCTAGGTTACGGAAATTATTTGAATAGAACCAGATGGAACGGTTTAGGTATTTTAAACAATTCACAACTAACCACTCCTGCCACTTCTGAGGTAGCATTCTCTAATCCTGATTTGAAATGGGAATCGACCGCACAGTATGGGTTGGGAATTGATTTTGGTTTTAATAATGACCGTTTTAACGGAAATTTCGATGTATATCGAAAAGAGACCACTGATATTCTCTTAAATCTACCTGCAGTGCAACCGGCTACAACGCCCTTCGTTTTTCAAAATGTAGATGGTACACTCGTAAACCAAGGTGTTGAATTGGGCCTTAATTACGATATCGCTACTTCTGAAGACTTTTATTGGAACGCTAGTTTTAATATTTCGTATAACCAAAACGAACTTACCGATTATGACGGACCTACCATTCAGGCCGGTAATCTATATGGTCAAGGTCTTACAGGCACCACTTCTCAAGTATTAACGGATGGGAAGCCTATTTACACGTACAATTTACGTACCGTCGATGAGAACTTTAACGTAGAAACGGAACCGGAGATACTCGATAAATCAGCGTTACCCAAGATTATATCAGGTTTATCGACCAGTGCGAGCTATAAAAACTGGGATGCCTCGCTATTCTTTTCCGGTCAATTTGATTTTTACGTGTACAACAATACGGCCAACGCGTTATTTGCCTCGCCACAAATCGGAAGTAGAAATAATTTGAAAAGCGTTGTTGATGAAAGTGTCGTTTTATCCGCAACAAACCCTAGCACCTATTTCTTGGAGAAAGGAGACTTTGTTAGATTGCAGACCGCATCGCTTTCCTATAATGTTCCTTTAAGCGGAGATGGACTGTTCAAAAGTATGCGCTTAAGCGCTATTGGGCAGAACCTATTTTTAATAACGGATTACAGTGGTTTGGATCCAGAGGTCAGTACCGACAACATTCCAGCCAACGGTTTACCCTCCGCCGGAATCGACTATCTCTCATATCCGAGGCCAAGAACGTATAGTATTGGATTTAATGTTACATTTTAAAGTACAAAAAAAATAATTATGAAAAA
>NZ_JBGTHY010000466.1:0-2278 GCF_041745955.1 Pricia sp. | reverse complement strand
AGTGATTCGGTATGGGACAAACCTTCAGTGCCGGCAGCCAGGTCCTTATTCAATGCATTTCTGGCGAACAACGAGTTCATGACACTATGCATATTGGCACTAATAATGTGTATCGGGCGTTTTAATAGTCCGTTCTTTTGTAAGGTTTCCTTAATGATATCCGCCCAGCGCTCGCCATGAATATGGTGACCAAGGCGTTCGCGCAGCAGAGCGCTAAAGGTTATGGTTCTTTTTTCGCCGGTTACCTGTTCTTCGATGGCCAGTTTGCCCAGCCAATAGATAATTTCCAAAAAGCGTTCCGGGCGGTCTTTGGTCGAAAATCGCTCATGCACCGCCATAATTTCCACGAAGGGGCGGCCCAGGATATTGGCGGTATGTATCACGGCGACTTCCCTTTCGGCCTGATCAAGTTCCCCTTTTTTGATAAAAGACTCCAGCTTTACCCAATCACGGATGGTCTTGTCGGTATCTTCGATTAAGACCCGTTTGCTAATTTTCTCGGATTCTATAAAGAGGAAGGTCAAGTGGGTCAGAATATCATAGATGTCCGACCTACCCCGTGTAATTTCGATATTCATCTGCTCTTCGTCGATGCGGTAGCAGTTGCGGCGGCGTTTCGGGGGGATAATAGGGTCAAAATGGGACCGGCCATAGCCTTCGTCGGAGGTCAGATTGATGAACCGGCACTGTTCGATACCTTCGGGAAGCCTTTCTAGTACGTAGATCAACCCGTTGAGTTCGGCCTTTTCCTCCCCGATGGAACCATAGATTTCGGGGCGCAGCTGGAGCAGTGCCTCCTTCAACGATTCGCCGGAAACACCGGTAGGCTTGTAAAATCCACGATTGAACAGATGCCGCATGGTAATGTAGAGCCGCTCGATGGCGTTGGTCGATTCTTGAGCGCGGGTAGTAGTGATGGTGTTGCCCATAAAATTATTTGGATCAAAATTACGGTTTTTTTGCAATCTTGAATTTTGAAAGCCCTTCGGCAACACTGCAATCGTTCGCCAACCGCTGCACCTTGTTCTGCCCGCCCAGTTTTCCCTTGGATTTCATATAGGCGTTGAATCCGCCCGGTTTTATCGAGGTTACTTTTAATCTTTGCAAAATCTTGCCATCAATGAGGTCAAAATAATAGCTGTTCTGTTTTTGAAGGATGGTGTCGAGGATTTCGATAAATTTTTCACGGTCGGAAGGTTCTTTTTCAAATTCTACGAACCATTCGTGGTAGGGGAGTTGGTCGCCCTCGGGATTGATCTGTGGTGCTACCGTAAACTCGTTGATTCGGGCATCGGTTGCAGCGATTGCTTGTTGCATGGCCTCTTCGACTTCCTTGGCGATAACGTGTTCCCCGAAAGCGGAGATAAAATGCGTGATACGGCCGGAAACTATTATTTTGTAAGGCTTCAAGGAAATAAACTGAACGGTATCCCCAAGGTTGTAGGCCCAAAGTCCGGCATCCGTGGAAATGACCATAACATAGTTGACGTCGCGTTGCACGTCTTTAATCGTCACGCGTTTCGGATTGTCGTCAAAGAATTTGTCAGCCCTGACGAATTCGTAGAAAATCCCGGCATCCAATAGCAGCAACATCCCTTTTTCTGTTTGGGATTCCTGATAGGCAAAAAAGCCTTCGCTGGCGGGAAATAGTTCGATACTGTCGACTTTTCGTCCGATAAGGTTCTCGAATTTTGCGCGATAGGGCTCATAGTTGACCCCTCCATAGATGAACAACTTAAAGTTTTTGAACAGCTCGCCCACTTTTTTATCCGTCTTCGCTTGCAAGCGTTCGAAATACATCTGTACCCAAGAGGGAATGCCCGCGATAATGGCCATGTCTTCATTCACGGTCTCTTCGACAATGGCGTTTACCTTGGTTTCCCAATCTTCGATGCAGTTGGTTTCCCAACTAGGCAACCTATTCTTTTGCAGGTAGTTGGGAACATAATGGGCAGATATCCCAGAAAGCCGCCCTAATTTGATGCCGTTTTTTTCCTGTAAAACGGGACTACCCTGTAAAAAAATCATTTTCCCGTTTACAAAATCCGCATTTCCGGTTTCGTGGATGTAATTGAGGATGGCATTCCTCGAGGCATTCACCTGATGTTTGATGGAGGTTTCGGTAATCGGGATGTATTTGGCTCCCGAGGTAGTGCCCGAGGTCTTGGCGAAATAGATGGGCTTGCCCGGCCAAAGAACATCCGGTTGCCCGGCGACGGCCTGCTCTATGTAAGGTTTGAGTTCCTCATAATCCCGTATCGGAACATGCTTTGCAAAT
>NZ_JBGTHY010000465.1:0-1740 GCF_041745955.1 Pricia sp. | reverse complement strand
CAAGAGAACGGAGAGTCGTTCAAACTTAAAATAGACCAAGACGGCGTCAACCAAAAGGCCCAGGAAAACGCTTCAGCATCAAATTTCAACAATTGTGCATTAAATACTATCAAAGAACAATCATTATAAACACCTTTACATCAATTAAAAAACAATCATTAATCAAAGCTGCCCAAACTTCGATAGATACTGAAACTCCCGAAATTTCGGGGCAGCACAAAAACAACAATCATGACAACATTAGTACGTATTGCAGTAGCCGCATTGGTAGCCCTATTTTTATCATCCTGCGGATTCGACATCAACCTTGGGGACTTCATTACCGGCAAAAAAGGAAACGGCAAAGTAGTAACCGAAAACCGTGAAATTACCGAGGAATTTACCGAGGTCTCCGCTTCGGAAGGCCTGATGGTCTATGTGACCCAAGCCGATGATTTCAACATCGAGGTCGAGGCCGACGATAACGTCATCGATCTGATCGCTACGGACATCGAAAACGGGAAGCTACGCGTTCACGCCCGTGAGAATATCGGTAACGCGACCAAGAAAATACACGTTTCCTTGCCCGAGATAACCACTTTAAAAAGCTCGAGCGGATCGCAATTGCGAAGTGAAAGTATTGTAAAAGGCGATAAGTTTGAAGTAGACGGTAGCAGCGGGGCACTGATTCAACTGGAACTGGCGGTCAACGACCTTGAAATCGATGCCAGTAGTGGGGCAAACCTGAGTATTTCAGGTAATGCAGACCATGCCCAAGTAGCTGTCAGCCGCGGTGGCAATATCAACGCCAAAGACCTACAGACCAAAAGTTGCAACGCAGACGCCAGCAGCGGCGGCAACCTTAAGATTCAAGTATCCGAAGCGCTGACCGCCGATGCGAGCAGCGGAGGAAATATTGGGTATTCGGGGAATCCGAAAGTGCAGAACAAGAAATCGGTTTCCGGAAGTGTCCATCAATATTGACCTTTTGATTCGATAATCAAGCGGGATTATGAACAAAAGGCTTCCCAAATAGACCTGCTAGGTTTTTGAAACCTGACAGGTCTTTTGCTATCTTCGCAAAAACCATTTTATGCAGCTAAAGCTCAAAAATTACACCCTTCCCCTAAAACATACCTTTAGTATTTCCCGTGAATCGTATGATTTTCAGGATACTTTGATCGTATCGCTTTCTTTGGATGGGAAGTGCGGATACGGTGAAACCACTTCCAATCCCTATTATAAAATTACGATGGAAAGCCTTACTGATGAAATTGAGGCGGTGCGTAGCGAAATCGAAAACTTTCCGTTCGAAAAACCGGAAGCCTTCCATCAATTTCTTTCGCAGAAAAAGCTATCCAATTTTGCCCTTTGCGCCCTGGATTTGGCGGCCCATGATCTCTATGGGAAATTGTTGGGTAAACCACTGTATGAAATTTGGGGAACGAATCTTGACCGTTATCCCATTACAAATTATACCATTGGTATCGCATCCATAGAAAAAATGCTCGCAAAGATGCAGGAAACCCCTTGGCCCATCTATAAAATAAAATTGGGTACGGAAGATGACGTGGCCATTGTGAGGGAACTCCGCAAACATACCAACGCCGTGTTTCGGATCGATGCCAACTGTGCCTGGACCGCCGAAGAGACCATCGAAAATGCCCCTTTGCTAAAAGATTTAGGCGTCGAGTTCTTGGAGCAGCCTCTAAAGGCCGATGATTGGGCAGGCATGGAAAAAGTAATGCACAAAAGTGTACT
>NZ_JBGTHY010000464.1:0-7645 GCF_041745955.1 Pricia sp. | reverse complement strand
CCATTTTTTACGCGTACCTATCAAAACGAACAGATTTCGGGAACCCGGGGTACGGTCATACAAGAGGGCGAGAGCCTCAACAGCATCGGGGACAGCGATATTTCCGTTCGCTATGGATTGCTGAATACGGGAGGCTTGGCACTGTCGGCCAGCCTTAAATTCGGACTTCCCGTTGGTAACAGCTCGGGCGGCAGCGATGGCAGCTTCCAGACCGGGGACGGCGAATTCAACCAGCTTTTACAGGTCGATCTGGGGATACCCTTCGCATTCGATGTGGTTCCCGGATTCGTTAAAACGTATATCGGATTCAACAACCGCACCATGGATTTTTCGGACGAGCTACATTTCGGGGCGGAAGCCGGGCTTAATTTTCTCGGGAACAAAGTCTGGCTGATCGGGCGTATCAACATGGTTGAATCGCTTCAGAACGGAAGTCTTTCGGCACAGACGAACCAAGGAAGCATTTTTGCGAACAATATCGAATATACCAGTGTGGGCGGTGAAATAGCATATTATCTGACTGAAAGACTGGGTATTTCCTTTACCTACGGGGGTGCATTGAGCGGAAGGATCATTTATGCCAATCCCACCTATTCGGGAGGGATTTTTTTGGATATCAAATGATCCAAATGTTTGTATGGGACGTGCCAATTGTCCGTCCGATAGCTTCCGTATCAAGCTGTCCAATTGTTCCAAATAGTTGAAAAGGAGGGTTTTCTTATATTTTAACATTATCCATGTAAGCAACCTACTACGAATCCGACCTAGCCCGATAAACCCTAAAAACTAAAGGATATGAACCCAAGGAACACTAAACGATTGATCGTACTGGCATCGTTGATAACGGCATCGGCAACGCATGCCCAAGGGGTAATAGACGGTTTCTATAACCCAAAAGGAAAAATTTCGTTAACGGCCTCCTACACCCGGACGGCCTACGACGAATTCTATGTGGCTGAGGAAAAGGTCGGCCCCGTACCCGCCCATAACAAGGTTACCCAGGACATTCTGGGCATCTACGCCAAATACGGGGTGTCGGACAACCTTACCATGCTGCTCAATGCCCCCTATATCTCCGCCAAGGGAGAGGGAGATCCGGATCCCGTGAACGGCGAGACCGAGCAATCCGGTTTTCAGGATCTGGCCATCGCGGCCAAGTATAGGCCTTTCAGCCTGGCCCTGTCCGGCGGAAAGATAGATGGTATTACCTCCCTCGGTATCGGCATTCCTGCGGGCTACGAGCCCAACGGCGTCCTTTCCATCGGGACGGGTGCGTTTACGACAGATTTTCATTTGGGCGGCCATTTGCAGTTGGACGCCGGGTTCTTCAGTACACTGGCCATCGGTTACAGTTTTCGCGGAAAAGCGGACAATACCTTCAATACCTCGGACGGGGAGGACTTTGACGTTCCTAACGCTTTCCTGGCCATGGGCAAAGTAGGCTATACGTCCTCCAAGTTCTATGCCGAGGCATGGGTTGACTATCAAGGTACTTCCTCTGACGGGGTCGATATCATGGGGCCGGGATTTGCCGGCAACTTTCCCGAGACCAAGGTGGACTATACCCGTTTCGGCGTCTCCGCTTATGTCCCGATAATCTCCGGTGTTGGGGTAAGTGCAGGCTTTGGCACCGTGCTGGACGGCAGGAACGTGGGGGATACCACCTATTTCAATACAGGTATTACCTATTCGTTCGATACCATATCAACGAATACGAATCCATAAAAATTTTCCCTTCATGGGAAAGAAGCTCGGCAACAAGTCGGGCCTTTTTCGAACGACTACCCCGATCCGGAATGGCAATCGTCGGTCAAAAAAAAAGAGGATTCCGATTGGGGGAAGGAATCCTCGTTTTTGGTAAACGTTCGGGAGATACTTGTCTAGTGCCTAAAAATAGACAGGGAAAACAGGGTTATAAAATTAATGTTGCGAAAACAGCTTTCTTAGTGGTCTACATAGAAAATCTGGTGGTTAAATCGTACATAGTACTTCTCGAAGGGACTTAAATTATTTCGATCAAAGGAATGACCACCAATCAAAAATCCAATCATCGGGAATCCAAGAAATGAAAAAACCGATGTCTCCACCGGCTTTAACCAAACTCACTCAAACTTTATCCTCGCAAAAATAATGACGAAAATACGTTCTAAATAGGTGGTTCCTATTAACGAAACCTGAGTAATTTGTTAATTATTACTTGAATCGAAAAGGACTTCAAAACAAAATCGCATAGAAGTATGGGTCATTAAACAATTTAGAGGTCGGTAATCCGTAGTTCTTATTTTTCAAGCACCGTTAAAGAATATGCCCTTTCCCTGTATCGCTCGTTCTCCTCCTTGACCATTTCCTTCTTGTTCTTGATTTTGATCAGTTTGAAGGGGCTTCGTTTTATCAAGGATATTACATCGCTGTTATCGAACAAGTTGAAGCCGTATTCGCAAAAGGGCAGCTTTTCCATAAAGCTTTTTTGTACAAAGACGATGCTGCACCTACCTTCGGGTTTTAGGACACGGTGCATTTCCTTCAAAAACGAGGAGGCCTTTTCCCAAAAATAGATGGTGTTCACGGTCAACAACTTGTCGAAACTACCATCTTCAAAAGGAATGTTCTTTCCGTCGTACAAATGGAAGGATGCCCTACCGTTCCCGATATTTTCGGCGTTCAACCTTTCCGCTTCCCGCCGCATCACGGGCGAAATCTCAAGCCCACAGTAACGGATGGTATCCAGCTGGCTCAAAATCTTGTTCAGGTGGCCGCAGTTGCCGTGGCCCAGTTCAAGAATCCGGTCATTGGCGGAAAGGCGCAGGGAATTGATTCCGCTTACCGTCATATTTATATTGGTCCTATCCATTAAAGCGGCCATTTCAAGTCCTTTTTGTCCGCTGGGACAGCGCAGTTGAGCCGCTGTTTCCTGTACGTCTTCCGTATCCATTTGCTTTTCCATCCGTGTAAGATAACGTTTATTTTGAATTATCCGGAACCCATAATCCCATTCAAATATTAGGACCAACAATTGGAAAAGCCTCCCGTCCACCACCTATTAGGCCACCATACTTAAGTTCCACAAAACGATCGCTGAAAGTAAGTGGCATAAGGGTTTTTGAAAGTTCAATTTAACGTGGGTTTGTTTGATACAAATAAATAGCTCAAGAATATCTGTCAGGCAGAGCACTCGAGGCACAGGAGTTCCGGAAATTTTATAACGACCTTTTGGCTAGATGACATATTCACATCAGGAAATGATACGAAGTATCAAGCCTGAAAAGCAAGATCAGTAAAACAAACAACTTGCTCTTTTTTGCTGATTCCTTAGATCGAACCCAGGTATGTGTTCAATAATTATTCCAGTCAATTTTTCTCGAGACGAACATGACGGCGGCAAGTATGAGGAAAAGACCAATGCTTCCCACCAGTAGCGCGTAATTCTCCAGCTGAATGATCACATAAATGAAAGCATACAGAGAGAGAAGGGAAAGACCAATGAAGATTGGAAATTTCCAGCCTTTCAGGATACTTTTGGAATAAAGGCTGATCGTAGGGATCACCGAGGTTCCCGCGATCAAATAAGCTTTGAAAAAACTGCTGTGTTCGGATATTGAAATGAGCAAGGTATAGAACATGACCAGTCCAAGACCGATCATAAGGTATTGAAAGGGATGGATCGGAATTTTGCTCAGGGTCTGAATAAGGAAAAATAGAAGGAAGGTAAGACCGATAACTAGAAATCCATATTTGGTTGCCCGCTCACTTTTCTGATATTCATCGACCGGAACCATAAAATTCACGCCAAAAGCATATGCCGTTAAGTTTGGAAGGCTGTTATTGAAAGCCTGCGGAAAAGGCCTGTTGATATCCAGAATTTTCCATTTGGCGTCAAAACCATTGTCGGTGAGTTTGTCTCTGTTGTATGGAAGAAAATTACCTTTAAAACTAGTTGTTTCCCATTCTGAAAGAACTTGGGCGTCCGTGGTCTTACCTATGGGAACAAAAGAAATTTCCGAACTTCCGTTCACCGAAACTTCCATGCTGAAATCTATACTTTTATCACGGGGCAGATCCTCCTGTTTCAGGATTTCACTTTCCATGAGATACAGGTTTTCCTTTCCGGGGATGTGCGTTGTTTGACCAACCTGGTATTTGGAATTAAAGCTGTAACGGGAATTTCCAGTTACCAGATTAATCTGGTCGTTCACACCTTTTAAATTCGAAGTTTTGAATATGAAACGCGCTTTTTGCCATAGGATATTTTCTTCTGAAACATCCTCGCTTTCAATATCGAAATCCGAAAAACTTCCGCTAATACCGGTTTTGCTCTTATAGACCACGGTTTTATATATGCCACGATTTTTCATTTCAGGATCGATATTGGATTTTATGTTCAACCGATGGGGAAATAAATAGAAATATTTGATCTCCTCAACGCTTTCGGCTATAACCTCGTTTTGAGGACTGGTTATTCGCTTTTCACGAAAACTACGGTATGGAAGTTTAAGCACGGGACCGAACATGATAACTTCATCGCCCCATTTGTCATTGATTTCCGAAACCACAGTTTTTTGGCGCTGGGCCCGCTCCCTAATAAGGTCCTGGACCATGAACAGCGGGATGAGCAGGATAAGTGTAAGAAATCCGACTACGAACATTCTTGCCGTGATTGAAGCTTTGATCCAGTTGAGGAATCGGTTGCCGGTTTCTTGTGTATCGTTGTCCATTTTTTTGATTGTTTTGAATGATTAGCGGTGATCTGGTTCTACACTGAAAAGTGATCCAGTGACCTGATAACTCCTTTGTAAGCTGAAGGTAGGATTGGGGATCTCAAGGTATTATCCACATGAATATCCCGGCTTAATTTGAATGCTGAAATAACCGGACCTAAAAGCGAAAAGCTTCGGTGCGCCAGTAATTTTCTGACGGTATTTGGAACTATGACAATTTGCGTTTCTAATAATATGCGGTAGCGTATAAAGCCCAAATGTTTTCGGTATCGACAATAGAGATCTTTGGTATAATCCCCATTGTACAGATGTTGTTCCAGGTGAAGTTTCCTCATATTTTCGAATTGCCCGTAAGTTACCGGCAGTTCTTTTATATGCATGTTTATCCCGACTTCCCGAAAAACTTTGAACACGTCTTCCTTTTCGCAAATTGTAAGCTTACGTTCCAGAATTTCAAACGATCTAATGGAATAATCGATGGGCATAAAAAGGACGTCCCTATAGGCCCAGTCCGGAATGGAAATTCCACGTTTGGATTCTACCGCCGAATGGGCCCTGTTCATTTTCTCGATAGCGTTCAGCGTTGGTTGTTTCTCGGCAAAAACGATTTGCCGCGCACAGGAAACGGTCGAAAATAATCTCCCAAAGGAATCCCCGGGAAGTCGACCGGTGTAATAGAGCCAATCGACTGCTTTATTCAAGGCGAATTCCGCCGAAGCCCCGGCGAAAATCATCAGAATGGTATCGCCCTTTCCCCAGATTTCCCTGACCACTGAATCTTTAAGTACAAAAAATTGGCCATTCATAATTCTTGTTTGAAGGGATTCAACTTCCGGCAAAAGGAGTTCCGAAGATGCCTACCGCAAGTTCTGCCCACGTTACCAGTAAGGTTACGATAATGATTCCACAGACGATTAGGCGGTTTCCGGTCGATGGGATCTTTCTAAGCGCCAACTCGATGGCCAGTCCTGTTCCAAGCAATAGGATGCCCATTACCAAAAAGTCGGAACCGGACCAGTTTACGTTGTCGCTGAATTGCATTCCGACAAGAGGAATTGACAAAATACCGGCCGCTATGCCCAAAATGATCAATAATCTGGTGTTTTTCATGATTTATAATTTTAATTAATGATTGATCCCATGCTCCCACCCACGCGAAGCCAAGAACCATGCTTATCCAAAACCGACTAAAATGGGCGATTACACATATGATAGTAAATAATAAAGTACTTTGAAAATCAAAGTAAATTGATAAAAAAATATAGACTGTTCAAGTCCTGTTTTCAATTCATTTCTTCCTATCCAGATCTGTCGGAGGGCTAAGTAACTTTTCCAGGGCATCCAAATGGTCCCGAAATGCCTTTTTGCCCTTTTCCGTTGCCAGGTACCGGGTATTGGGTCTACGGTCTATAAATGATTTTTCGACCGCAATATATTCTTCTTTCTCCAGTGCTTTGGTATGACTTGCAATATTGCCATCCGTCGCACCAAGAAATTCCTTCAGCGTCTTAAAATCGGCATAATCGTTCACCATCAACACGCTCATGATCCCGAGCCTGACCCTGTGATCAAATGCCTTGTTTATATTGCCGATCATATTTTTCATCGAGCACTTTTGCGGTCATATTTATTGTACATCCAGACGCCATAGAAGATATGGAAGACCCCAAAACCCACTGCCCAGAAATAAAGGCCGTAGCCGATAAACTGGGTCGCGATAAGCCCAAGGGTTAGGTTCGCATATCCAAGGCTTTTTAAGTCCCCCAGGGTATACCTGCTGGCATGGATCAGCGCAAGGCCGTAGAAAATAAGCATGC
Source organism: Pricia sp. (assembly GCF_041745955.1). NCBI lineage: Bacteria > Pseudomonadati > Bacteroidota > Flavobacteriia > Flavobacteriales > Flavobacteriaceae > Pricia > Pricia sp. The sequence goes on along the minus strand of NZ_JBGTHY010000464.1, from coordinate 1,113 downwards.
CCGGTGCAATAAGACCGATTATGCGGTACTGCAATAGGACGAGACAAAAGATGCCACCGGCAACGAGGGGGGCAAAGAAATTTATCAGCAGTCTTCTGCTGGTGCTATCCCATATTTTTTGATCGTTCCTTTTCGCTTTCCTTGTGGTCAGGAAAACTGCGGTACCGATCGCAAGACCTAGAACAGCTATTGTAACCAGGAACAGCTGATACGTAAGATCTGGATCCATAGACTGGACTGAAAGTGTATTGTAATCGCTATAGATAGATCCATGGTCCGATAGTAGGACGTTTGCGATAACCGCACCTATAACTGCGTAGATCCCGGCGAAGACTCCTGACAGTCCGCTAAGGGAAATAAAACGGGAAGAGCGGTCCATTATATTTTTAATTTCGCCAATGTCCCTAAGATATTTTCCGTTTTCCATTTTTAAAGTACTTTGATATTCAAAGTTAATTAAATTTCGGATCAATCGGTGTTAATACGGTTAATTATTTTTCATTTCAAGTATCTGACAATTAATCGCTCATTTTTTACAATCAACACAGAACTATATTTCGAGGGGCGTTACAAAAAAACGATTTCGGTTTAGCCATAGTTTACGGGTAAATTCATTGATGTGATATTTCTAAAAAAAAATCTCTGTCTTAATCACGGTAGAGCACCGATCAAAAATTGTTAGGGAAGACATTTTTAAGGGACTGGAATCAGAAAGAGGTTAATCTGACAAAAATACTTCAGTGGGCATAGTACGTCTAAACGGGCATTGGAGACAAACGATTTGAGGTTTTTGAAAAGTCTGAATTAAGGTGGGATTAAGTAAACTAAGTCCAATTAAATGGAAATGGGTTTAAATAATCTTTGATATGTAAAAAACAATGCCAAAAAAAAATCGTTTTGCAAAACCTTTCTTTTGTGCCGAACCCGACGATGGGATAATACCACATCCTGTAGGCAAAATCAGGTGTACAATTAATGGACATTCGATGTAAATAATTTTTACAGTTAAAAGAGTCATTTTCAAAATATAAACTATAACCGTTTGATGTTGAATACATTGTAATCTTGGCATAATATTAGTCGGGATTCTAAGATCCTACGGATGTTTGTATT
>NZ_JBGTHY010000463.1:0-2147 GCF_041745955.1 Pricia sp. | reverse complement strand
CTACAAGTTTTTTAAATATAACGGCAAGGTAATGGACATTATCGACTACGATACCGAAATCATGCATATATTTTCTAGGGACGTACTTAAGAAAATCATCAACGACGAAAAAGGATGGGAAGAAATGCTGCCCAAGGGTATTGCAAAGATCATTAAGGAAAAGAATCTTTTTACACGGAAATTGGTCAAGGCGGAGAAGGCGTAAGATTTTGCTGTTAAAAAAATCCCAAAACCTGTTATTTCAAAATCTGCGCCGCATGGGCCTTGGTCTTTACTTTGTCGATTACCTTTTCCACGACCCCATCTTCATCGAGTATAAAGGTAGTTCTGAGAAGTCCGTCGAATTCCCGACCCATAAATTTTTTAGGTCCCCAAACGCCAAAGGTGTCGATAACCGTATGGTCTTCATCGGCCAATAACGGAAAGGGCAAATCGTATTTGTTCTTGAAGTTTGACTGCTTTTTACCCGTATCTTCACTAACCCCCAAAAGTTCATAGCCGGCCGCTTTTAACTCCGAATAATTGTCGCGCAGATTACAGGCTTCCGCAGTGCAGCCCGGGGTATTGGCCCTTGGATAGAAGAAAACAATCAACTTCTGCCCACGGTAATCGGAGAGCTTTATGATGGTGCCATCTTGGTCTTTTGATAAAAATTCGGGAACTTGGTCGCCCACTTGCAATCTTTTCATAGCTACTTTTTATATTGGATTTGTAAATGGTAACGAAATTAAACAAAAATGACGAAAACCGAAAAGGTCGATTTCACGATACGGACTTTACAGGAAATCTATCCTGAAATTCCTGTTCCCCTTGCCCACAAAGATCCCTACAGCTTGCTAATCGCCGTATTGATGTCTGCCCAAAGCACCGATGTAAAGGTGAACCAGATAACGCCTTTGTTGTTTGAAAGGGCCGATAACCCGTATGATATGGTTAAACTATCCGTAGAAGAAATTCGGGAAATCATTAAACCGGTCGGACTCTCGCCCATGAAATCCAAAGGTATTCACGGACTTTCGAAAATCCTGATCGAAAAGTACGACGGGCAAGTACCCCAAGAAATGGAATTATTGGAAGAACTGCCCGCCGTAGGTCACAAAACGGCGAGTGTAGTGGTATCCCAAGCGTTCGGAATTCCCGCTTTTCCCGTAGATACCCACATACATCGCCTGATGTACCGATGGGGATTTTCGAACGGCAAAAATGTGGTACGGACCGAAAAAGATGCCAAACGTCTTTTTCCCAAAGGACTTTGGAACGACCTGCATCTTCAGATTATCTGGTACGGTCGGGAATATTGCCAAGCAAGGGGCTGGAATTTGGACAACGATATAATTACGAGCACCATTGGAAGGAAGTCGGTCTTGGACGACTATTATCTTAAAAGGAAATAAACCTTACCTCGAAAGGAACACCTTACCTCAAGAGGAACACCTTACCCCGAGAAGAACAGCTCAAATTGAAAGGATCATCTCAAATTGAAATGAACATCTTCTAATTTTGAAGCAAAATTTAGTGATGGGACAAAAGCACATCGCCATGCTCCTACGCAAAAAAATTGCAACCGGCGCATGGAAATAAGCGTAAAGCGATAAAGCCTTAATTCAAATTATTCTCAAATCGAAAATTTTGATATTTCACGATATAAAGCGATTTAGAAAAACCCAATAAAAACTGTACGGTTTCAGGCCTTGCTGTAATGTTTTTACCTTTCTCAAGGTTTTCAGAGTAGATTTTTTCCATAATAGTAGCTTTGTTATACAACAATAACGCAACTACATCTGAAATATTGTCGAAATAAAGGACAAGATGTAAATTCTATGGAAATAAATTTATTAATTGGTCAATACGATGTTGTTTTTATCGATGATCTTGCGAAGGTTGATCAGCGCATAACGCATTCTTCCCAAAGCGGTATTGATGCTAACCCCTGTATTTTCAGAGATTTCCTTAAAGCTCATGTCCTGGTAGATGCGCATAATCAAGACCTCTTTCTGGTCATCGGGCAGTTCTTCGACCAGATGTTGTAAATCTGCAGTAATCTGATCTTGAATGAGCTGTTTTTCGGCATTGAGTTTATCGTCGCCGATTACCGAGAAAATATTAAAATCATCGCTACCCTCGAACATCGGCATCCTTTTGTTCTT
>NZ_JBGTHY010000462.1:0-1667 GCF_041745955.1 Pricia sp. | reverse complement strand
GAAGACTTTGGTTTTGTCAACGGCATTGGTGTAGGCATCGATTACCCATTGCAGCGAAACTTCTTGCATTCTCGGTACTTCGGATAAGTCTTTACCGAAGCATTTTTTGCCTTCTTCTTTCGGCGTTTTAGAACCGAAATTTGGTAAAGGTGTATATGTAAAGCTATATTGAGTGCTATCTAAAAAGGAAGCCCCGTAGCGCTGGAACTGGAATTCGGTGCCCCGACCGGCATTGACATTTGTGCCTTCAAAAAGCCCCAAACTGGGATATAGGGTAATGGAAGTATCATCGGGCAGGTTGGGCGATGGCCGTATCGGTAAGTGATATTCGGTATTGTGGGTCCAGTTTTCTAAGGGAATTACGGTCAGGTCGGCCTTTCTTTGACCTTCCAGCCATCCTTCTTCGTTGATCATTTTGGCGTACTCGCCGATGGTCATGCCGTAGACTAGGGGAATTTCGTTCATGCCCAAAAAGCCGGTATGCGCGGCTTCCATGGTGGGGCCGTCCACGTAGTTCGCGTTGGGGTTGGGCCGATCGAGAACAATGATGGGCACATTATTTTCGGCACAGGCCTCCATGACCAATTGTAGTGTGGCCAAAAAGGTGTAAAAACGTACTCCGACATCCTGAATATCGAAAAGTACAATATCAAGGTCTTTCAATTGTTGCGTGGAAGGCTTCCGATTTTTTCCATAGAGGGAAATCAAGGGCAGTCCCGTTTTTGCATCCACGCCATCTTTTACTTTTTCACCTGCATCCGCCTCTCCGCGAAAGCCGTGCTCGGGGGCGAAGACTTTTTTGATGGCCACATCCAACGACAATAGGGAATCTACTAAATGCGTGTAAGGTGTTTCGGGCGTGTCTGCCAACGAGGTAGCTCTATTGTGTTTGGTTTGTTCATTGTCTGCTTGCCGCCTAGAGAGGTTTTCCGAATCTTGTTTTCCGTCATCTGTCACCGGTATATTTTCATCGATCATCGGTGTCCCATAATCCGTCGTATCTCTAGGTTCTTGGCTGCCTACCGGTGATGCAGGGTCCATATCCGCTACTTCCCTAAATATTACACTCGTCTGATTCGCCACCACACCCACCTTTTTCCCTTTGAGTAGCAAGAGATATTCCTCTGTTCTATTGGCGGCAACAATGACCGGCTCCGGAACAAGGGAATCCGTTTCGACTAACGCGATCTCCGGCTTGGCCTTCTCGGATTTAGATGGGTTTCCACAGGCGCAGACTCCCAAAAACAAAATGAAAAACGTACTTTTGACATTAACTGTGTTCACGATAAAAACCTTGGATTGAATTTTGAATATTTCTTGGCCAAACGCCTTATCAAGGGCGCAGCGCATAAAGTTAGTATTTCCGCACCGATAATAAAAATAGCGATCGCGGCTATCGCTTTAGGTGTGGTTATGATGCTGGTTGCCATCTCCACGGGCGTAGGGCTGAAATATAAGATCCGGGAGAAAGTGGCGGCGTTCAACGGGCACATACAAATCTCGAATTATGACAACAATGCCTCGGACGTTTCCGTGGTGCCAGTTTCGTTAGATCAGGATTTTTACCCGGAATTCAAATCCGTCGATGGTATTGCCAACATACAAGCGGTGGCCAGTAAAGGTGGAATAATTCGCACCGAGGATAGCTTCGAGGGCATCATCGCCAA
>NZ_JBGTHY010000461.1:0-3102 GCF_041745955.1 Pricia sp. | reverse complement strand
TCTCGATAAAGCCCACGGGGATATCTTTTTTGGTTAGGATGTAGTCGGGCGCACCACAGGATTGTCGTTTCGGCTCATTGGTCGCACTGACGTCCGGCACCAAGCTTTCGATGAGCTGTTGTAGGTCACCGCGGAAGGTGTGTTCCGTGGCGTTGCCTAGACGGTATCGTTGGTCAAGGTTGGAAATATACTGTTGGGTGGTCATTATTCGGTTTGGTTTTTGGCTGCATGAGATGAGCATGTGAGACACCGTCTTACTTAATGGCACTATCGGGTTCTGCCGATGCAGTTACATTCCTTGTCATTTTCCAATGCTTATTTAGATTTTTGTAAAATTCGTTTTCAATATCTGATACCACAATCGGCAGGGCCATTTGACATAAGGCCACTTATAGCACAGTATAATCATTCAACGCTTATTTAGACTATGCTATAACTCAGTTCTTTATTGCCAGTAGTTCTTTACAAATATTTTATGCTAGTCATTAGGTCACGATACTTGAGCATACGTTCGCTATCAATTTCTACAATTCCATTTTTGCCAGTACTTTCAGATTTACCCATTTCTGCTTGGACTTCCAGAATTTGCTTTTGAATATTCAAAGTTTGAGCAGTCGAAACGTATGGTAGGTTTTTCGGTTTGTTTTCACGAAAATAATCTTGACAAAAAAAGAAAGCTGTGTTTAAGTCTTTCACACTTTCTTTATTAATCCAAGATTTTTTAGCCAAATGGATTAACCAATCCCAAACTAAATGTCCATTATAATCTCTTGTTTCCCAAAATCTACTAGACTCAATAATATAATCGTGTCCTCCTTTTCCAACTAATGCATCAGATTCGACTTGCCAAATTCCAAACTTTATTATTGCAATACTTGCATAAAATTCTTCGTAGTCAAATTGATTGTTCTTTTTTGTATAGTTTACTGCTTTATAAAAATCTGAATGGTCTTCGGTAAAATTATTTGGTATTTCTCCATTTTGCCAAAGGTCATATAAATGATTTTTTGCTTCTTGTTCTGTCATATTTTCAAAGTTTCACGTCCAAATTTTCATCTAATAAATTTTCCAATTCTGTTCTAAAAAATATATTATTTGTTCTGATTTTTGCTCTATCACAAACAGCGTCTACAGCTAAATCACTTTCCAAAAAGGGTTGTATTGATAATTCGGCATTCATAGTTCTCAAATAGGATTTAGCAAAAGCGTCAAATTCCTTTGCATTTGTCGGACGAATTATTAATTCTTCAATTGTTCCACCTCTATATTTTTGTCCGATTAAATACTCATTTTTATTTTTTAATTCGGTTGCTTCTTTAAAATTCATTTCCTATAATTTTAAGTTGTTACGCTGTTTCTCAAATTATTGGCAACAATTTGATAGCATCATTGATGATATACCACTTATGTATGTAAATTAATAATCATTTACTTGAGCTTTAATAAATTCCATTTTTCTCGCTCGACTTTATACAATTCATTTTCAGAATCGTATCTATGACCGTTTACTAGAACATAGCCGTGTCCGTCATAATCTACCTCATTCCAGTCATATGCTTCAGGAGACTTGACTTCCCAAGATTTATATGGATGAGATTTTAGAAACAAGTTTTCGTCTTCTGTGTATATTTTCATAGTTAATTTACCATCATTATTCAAACTACATTAGCCATCCCCCGTTTTTTCAATTGAACTTCAGATCCAGTTGACCGAGGAACGGATCGGGCACCATATCGTCTATCTTCCATCTCGTCCTTACCGGCATCAACAGTATGGATACCACCTTGCTTATCTTGTAGTAGATGAAGTTGACGAGTTCCCGTGGCACGTTTTTGTTCAGGTAGTTGTACCCCGCATCGAGCAACAGGTCGGTGTGCATCGACCGAATTTTCCTGTAGATCATGTACATGGCCGCCGTAAGGACGGCCAACATGGATTGCAGCCCCGTAAAGGTCTTTATCTGTATATCCTCCAGCCCGTACTCCTGCTTGACGTGCCTGTGGTACTCCTCGATCTTCCAGCGTAGCCCGTACCCTTTGAAGGCCCATTTCGCGACCTCCACGGAGGTGGCCAGATCGCTCTTCACCAGCAGGTAGCAGAGCCCGCCGTGCCGCCTGTTTTTGGTGACCACCAGCCACAGATGGTGGACGCTGCGCCCTATCCTGTATTCTATCGGTACGGCCCCAATATCGTAGATCTCGGCCACGGGCCTGTCCTTCTTTATCTTGATCACTTTTTGGCCTGTCGTAAGGTCGACTTTCTTGGCCAGTTCCCCTGCCTCGACCTTTTCCCCGCCATGGTCGACCCTGGTGTTCTTCTTCAAGCGGATGATGGCCCGCGGACATTCGCCGATGAAGAAATCCTTGAGGATCTGGTTGTCCGCCCCGCGGTCGAATACCCAACAGCCCTTGTCGCCGATGTGCTCCTTTACCTTCCGCACCGTTTCCTTGATCTCTTTGTTGCTGCTCAGTGCGCCCATCTCGTAACTGTACGCCCTGCCCATCAGGGGGGACATTTCCTTGTGGGCGTTGACGGCGGTGATGTTCAAAACGTTATAGCCGAGCCCTATCTCCCCGGTATCCCCGTTCTTCACGAATTCCAGCCCTTCCATGTATTTCGCGTGCTTTTTACTGATGTCGGTGCCGTCCATGACGATGAAATCGTCCTTCGATACCCCCAGGGCCGCCGACCCCAGATGGCCCTCCAGTACCTTGTCGGCATAGTCCTCCTTCAGGTACTGCGACGAGAGCCGTTTTGCCACGTCCTTTAGCCTCAAGGGCTCCCTGAGGGAGGCCGCGATCTGGTTCACGAATACGGACCTGCTCTTGAGTATGCCCGTTACCATGTCCTTCAGGCAGCGCCTTTCGGGCTTGGTCATATCGGCCGGGCAGGAAAGATATCCGTTTATTTTGGTCAGTATTCTTTTTGTCAGTATATTGTCCATGGAACTGTTTTTTAAGGGTTTATTGTTCGTTTTTTCCAATTACAATTTACCACTTTTAAAACAGTTTTCCTATTTAAAAACCTCCCGGAACACCAATAAAATCAATACTCTAACAAACCACCCGTCCACTTTTCGGGGGATGGCTAATTAAAACCCAA
>NZ_JBGTHY010000460.1:0-6578 GCF_041745955.1 Pricia sp. | reverse complement strand
TAAAAGCCTTGAATTTTACGAGGCTTTTGCTGGCTCATGGCTTCTGCTTGAGCTGGTGTTCGTTAGCGTCGATTTATAATCGTTGCTAGAGGAAGGGATTGAACCCGAATCGCTCGTGTTCCGGTTCAAGGAACCGCTCTTGCCCTTCATAGAGCAGGTGGCATTAAAGGTCGCGCCCGGCTCTACGGCCAATTTGGATACCTGAACGGTACCTTCGATAACGGCCGAAGATTTTAGGGATAATAAATCGGAGACCAAAAGCTCGCCGTTAAAGCTGCCCTCGATATCGGCGTTTACACATTCCACTTTTCCGTGAATGTAGCCATCCTTACCGATGACGACCTTCCCGGAAGTTTTTACGTTACCGTCCAATTTACCGTCGATTCTAAAATCCGCTTCGGATACGATATCGCCTTTGATCGTGGTATTCTTTTCAATTCTGTTGGGTTGTCCGCCTATTTCGTTCATGGTTCTTGGTTTTTTGTTGTCAGAAAACATTTCTTATGGTTTTGGGGTTAGTGAACTCCTAAACTCCTTTTACCGATAGTTTAGAGTAGTTCAACGAAATAATTTTATGGTTTAGTATACCGTAGTGGGTTATTATTTGGTAAGAGGCTAAAAACTTGTCCTCCGGCAGGCGCCCCTATGGATTTTTGAGCTACTCTAGTTTATTTCAGGACTTGATTTTTATATTCTTGTAGGTTTTTATGTACTTGAACTATTTTATAGTTGGAAGATAAAATTACAAAATTCTCATTCTTAATAAGATAATCCTTGTTAAACTTTATCAGTTCCGCAAAGCCTAGGGCGTAATCCTTTGACGGGAAGCCGTGAACAACGACAAATTGATCTTCCAGCGTGTAAATATCCTTTGAGATAATGTTCCGGTACTTTAAATCCTTTATGGCCGCTTCCAGATCGCCCTTTACCCGAAGCGCAATCTCATTGTTACTTCTTCTAAATGGAAAAACGACCTTCCAATTCCCCGTGCCTGTAGAACCTGTTTCCGAGGAGAAATCCTTGACTGCCAATTTTGGCAATTGTTCGGCCACCATACGCTCCGCTTTTTTGCCTTCGGGATTGTTGGGATAGGTCAACGCCACATAGTCGAGCTGCTCCTTAAACGGTACGAAGCCGTTCAATCTTCCGATGGCATTCGCCTTCAGCATTTCGAATTTCGGCACGATAGGGTCGCCGGTATATTTGTCGATATTTTCCTCGGCGCCCGTTATCGTTTGTAGGTATTCTTGTTGCTGGTACAATCGGTACAAGGCGGCATAGCGCGCATCGGGACTGTCGGCATCGTCTTCCAAAACTGCCCGGGGATTGAGCAATATTTCTGCATACCGCGAATCGGCATGGTTTTGTAGAATGTTCGCTTTCATCTGCGCCATCAGCGGGCTGCCTTCTTCCTCATAAATCTTATACAGGTTGTATTTGGAGGGAAGAATCAATCGCTCTTCGGGCTCGGAGGCCAGTACATCTTCCAACTTTCCTGCGGCCAGGCCATTTTCCTTGAACTTTTCCTTGTAAATGAGTCCCAATTGATAGTTGGCAAAATTGCGTTCTGTTTTGAGGCTGTCGATAAAGCTTTCTTCCTTCGGGATTCTATCCATATAAAAATCGACAGTCAACCGTTCCTCCTCGGTCGGTTCACCGCTTAGGCTGTCATTGGAGGCGACCAGTTCCCCGGTCGCTTCAGAGGGCAGTAATCTGCCTTTCTTGCTCCAGCGCCAATCGTCTTCGAGTTGTCGCTTTCCCCATTTTTGTACGAAATCGTTCTTGCCGTAGCCTAAGCTGGTCAGGTTGTAGAAGTAGAACTTCCCCTTATTTTCCTTTCCGCCCTTGCTTTCGGCAAACTGGGCGAACCCGGCAGTAATACGATCTTCCTCTTTTTTGGCGCCAGCAAGCTTTTCGGCCTGCAGCTTGGCCACATACTTTTCGAAATAAGCGATCTGGTCGTCGACCGGAAGGTTGTACAGCGTAATCACGCTATCGGCATTTTGGACGATATCCTCATATTTGATGACATCCTCCAAATTATCCAGTTTTTTCTTGGTCGAACGGAACTTCTTGGTGTTCTCTTCAAGATTCGTCAATACGCTATCGTAATAAGCTCCCGACAGCTTATATTCGTTCTCGTCGAACTGGTACACGGCCAGATTTTCGTAATTCAACGCGTTTAATTTGGGTTCGTTCTCCGTGGCGCGCAGTGACTTGTTGAAGTACACCAAGGCCATACTGTCGTTTTCCTGTTCGAGATGATATTCTGCGACTTGGCGGTAGATTTTATCCAAAAACGGCCTATTTTCGCGATTTTCTTCCATTTTAGTGAGGAATTCAAGCATTTCCAGCTTGTTTTCTTCCGTAACTTCGGTATTCCTTATTTTTTCGATTTCCGCATTTATCATGTAGACCCGTGGGGATCTCCGGTTCAGTTCAACGATTTTGTCGAAGGCGTAATTGGCACTGTCTTTCTGCTGCAATCGGTTATAGAGCTGCCCGATAATGTAGTAATAACGCCCTTTTTCAGGATTCTTTTTGGTATGATAGGATGCGATTTTCAACTGTTGTACGGCCTTGCCCAAAGAATCTTGGTTGATATAGGCCTGCGCCAACATGGCCCGTGCATCGGCATACTCCTGATCATCGAGATTTTCGTATTTGAAAACCCGCTTGAGGTTTTTAATGGCGAGGTCTTCATTTTCCAGACGGATGTTCACCTTCTCACGCCAGATATGCGCCTCGCCCAGCTTATCGCTGTAATTGTATTTGTTGATGATATAGTTGAATGCCTCTAAAGCGGGAATGTACCGCTGGTCAAAATACCGCGCCTTGCCCAATAATAAAAAGGCTTCGTCGGTCTGCGGGTTGCGCTCCTCGTCCTTGATATCCATACTATGTTTCTGTATGGCCTTGCTCGCCTTTTCTTCGGCGATGATAAAATTGGGATTATTATTTTCGGAATCGAGCTTGATATCCTCGGTCACCTCAAGGCGTTCTACGGGAAGTATTTCCCAGTAATCGTCCTTATAATTGGTGTTGAGCTCGTTGCGGCCTTCCTCAAAGGCGATGTTACCATTGTACAGGGTGTTGTACTTGGTGTTCAGCGCATGCCAGTTACGGTTTACGAATTTATCCTTTTTGGTAGAGCAGGCGTTGAAAACGATGCTTATTAAAAGGATAAAAAGGATGTATCTATATGGATGTTTCAAGATTGCAAAGGTACCTATGCTACTTTAACTGAATTTTAGCAGGATTAGTATGTTGCTCGTCGAGAAAATTGAAGGAGTCTTAAATTACCGGGCAAGAGCCAAGAAATAAGACAGAGCATTCACGTTTCGTTCCTGGTAGAGCATGCAGGTTTGCCCCCATTGTAGTCGAGTTTTGCGCAAACCTGCACAACCCAAGTGTTTATCTAACATACTATCCGGTTTGTTAGGACGGTTGTTCGTCTATCCGCCCAATGTTTTTGGGGGACTGACGGATGATTTTTGATCAATAGTCGCATTAAGGCATATTTTAATTGCTGTGAAGAAATTATAAAACCGACCACCCGGTCAGTTTTTGAAATTTGATCCAAGCGGAGCACTTTCACCAGAAAGAGAGCCGGACGGCACCTCATTTCCACTAAAAAACAACTCCAGTTCCTTTAAGGTCTCGGCCGAAGTCTTGATATCCTTAACAATTTCGCCCTTGTTCAGAACTACGATGCGTTCGCAAACTTCGGTGACATGAATCAAGTCGTGGCTCGAAACCAAAACCGTTACGCCTTGTTTGGCAGCCAAATCCCTGATGATATCCTTCAGACGGATTTGGGTGGTAGGATCTAGATTGGCAAAAGGCTCATCCAAAATCACCACTTCGGGGTTACCTATAAAGGAGGCTACGATGCCTGCTTTCTTTTGGTTGCCTTTGGAGAGGTCGCGCAAGTATTTTTTCTGCCCTAGGATTTCGTCGTGGAAGAAATCCTGAAAATCGGAGAGCATGGCATTGACGTCGGCTTTGTTTTGTCCCCGTAGTTCGCCGATAAAGTAGAAATACTCTTCCGGGGTCAGGTAGCCGATCAAAAAGGTCTCGTCGATAAAGGCGGAGGTAAAGGGTTTCCAAGCCTCGCTTTGGTCGATCCGAATCTCGTTCGAAACGATATGACCGGTAGTCGGCTGGATCAAGTCCAACAAAAGACTGAAAAAGGTGGTCTTTCCGGCGCCATTGTTGCCTACCAGGCCGAAACTTTGGCCTTTAGGGATTTCCAATTGGTGTATGTTCAATACGGTTTGTATGCCGTATTTTTTGGTGAGATTCTGTGTGGTTATCATCTATTTTTCTTTTTGTCATTCCCGCACTTCGGCAGGAATTTTTTAATCAACTGTTCTTTTCCCTAAACCCGGCGATCATTCCATACTTCCTCTTTCGGTAACCTTCGGTAATATTGTCCATCAAGGGTTTTTTGAGGGCATAACCGATTATCCCGAATATGGAAAGGGTGACGATGGCAGCTTCGAAAGAGACAAAAGTTTTCAATACAAAATAAAGGATGCTCGGTACGACTATCAACGGTATCAATATCAAAAACTGCGTGGCGCTGGTGCCCTGCATATTGCCGAAAGCACTTTTGGTCAGGTCGACCCGTTTTTTGTTGAACGATCCGAAAAAAAGCACTACCGGCAGATTAACGCCCAAATTGTAGAGCGCACAGGCGAAATTGATGGCCAATGCCTGCCATCCGAAATAAACATAGGGAATGGAGAGCAGAAACATGACAACAACGCTGACCGATATAAGCCCTGCCTTCGATTCCAAATACTTGCGCAACGGAATGTTCTGGGCCATCATCATACTATAATATTCACTGTCCCATGCGGGAATGAACTGTCCGAAATTTGACAAAAAGGCACCGGTTATAAAGATTCCAGCGAAAATATAAATGGTAGAGGTCGGCCCATAGGTTCCCGTCATATAGAAAATCAGGCCATAGGCAAGAATGCCCAACGAAACAAAAACCTGCATCTTGGTCCGTTTGTTCCGCCAGATCATTTTTAGGTCCAGCCGCAAGAACGGGGCGATACTGCCAAAGCGTTTGGTCCATGAAAGATCGGAGGTTGTCGCTTGTTTGGTTTTCTGTTTTAGGGATACGTCCAAAAACAGCCTTCCCCTGAGATGGTTGTAGTTTATGTAAAAAGAAGTTGCCGTCAATACTATGGGAATAAAGGTGTAAATGGGATTTTGAAAAAGCGCGTAGAAAAGTGTACCGACATATTGCTTGACGGGAAGTATTCCGAAATACTCCAACCCGTACAATCCTACCAACAAGAGTGCTAACAAAATCAGGGCCTTGTCGTTCTTATTAATCAAAAAGTTGATATAATTTATGGAGAGAACGATGCCGATAACCGATATGAGCCACACAAGTACGTTTGTTGCGGCATACCCTTGATCCAGAAGTACGATACAAAAGGGCACAAAAAAGAACAGGGCGAGAAAGTTATAGAACGAAACCGCCGAACGCGCCAAGATATAGTGTGTAATGCTACTTTTTTTAACCGGAAGCGTCAAAAATGGCTTGATGTCCATCACGGGGAGTTTCTGCATAAAATACCGCAGGAAAAGTTCGCCCAGCACCCAAAAGACCAAATATTGGCTGAGGATAAACACCGGGTCGCTGTCGGGAAACTGCTTTTCGAAAATAAAGAACGCCCCCACTCCCAAAAACGCCAAAATCCCTAAAAAATAAACGGCCATAAAACCCATCAGAATCTTGATGCCCAAGCTTTTTCCAAGGGAAGAAGAGCGGAAGAAGGATTTCCATTGAAGGCTAATGAAGTGTTTGAACATAGAATTAGGTTAGATTACCTACATGATGGTGTTTAAAACTAATACTTTGTTACGGATTTGAAGTGCGTTTTTTTACCTTTTCCGTTTTAATTCGATTTCCCAATCCGTATTTTTGCAATCCTTAAATCAGGGTTAGCGGTTGCCGAGCGCAATTGTTTCTTTAACTTTTCAACTTTTTAACTCAATTACTTAACAAAAGCATGGCAGAATTCCATACACTAACTGTAAGACACATCAAACCTCTGACGCCGAGTTCGGTGGCGATTACGTTTAGTATTCCCAAGGAATTGATACAGACCTTTGACTTTGTACCGGGACAATACATTACTATCAAAACCGAAATCAAAGGAAAGGAATTGCGTAGGGCGTATTCCATTTGCTCATCACCAAGGAGCGATTGTTTCACCATTGGGGTCAAAAAAGTGGATAAAGGTGGATTTTCCGATTTTGTCCACACCCAACTGGCCGTTGGCGATACTTTGGAGGTCATGCCGCCGGAAGGCCGTTTTACCTTTCAATCTACCGGGCAACCAAAAACGATCGCTGCTTTTGCGGCCGGTAGCGGTATTACCCCGATTATGAGTATTGCCAAGGCCGTGTTGGAAAGTCATCCGAAGAGCAAGTTCGTCTTGGTCTATGGCAATAAATCGTTCAAGGAAACTATGTTCTACACCGATTTGGTAAAGTTGGAACTGGACCACTCCGACCGGTTTTTTGTATACTTCGTAACCAGTAAAACCCAG
>NZ_JBGTHY010000459.1:0-2133 GCF_041745955.1 Pricia sp. | reverse complement strand
GCCATGAAGGCCCAAGAAGACACCCATCAAAAAAGTGTCATCGAGGGTGCCCTTAAAAAGGCTTTCGCCCCCGAGTTTTTGAACCGAATCGACGACGTTGTGGTATTCAATCCCCTTGAGCGGGAAGATATCCATAAAATTATCGATATCGAACTGCGCAAACTTTTCGCAAGGATCAAGGACATCGGTTACGATTTGAAGCTAAGCGACAAGGCCAAGGATTATATCGCCGAAAAAGGCTTTGACAAGCAGTATGGGGCGAGACCGCTAAAAAGGGCCATCCAAAAGTATATCGAAGATGCTTTGGCCGAGGAAATCGTAAATTCCAAACTCCAGGAAGGCGACACCATTACTATGGACCTTGACGAAAAAACCGAGGAGCTTACCATCGAGATCAAAAAAGCGGAGGAATCCTCAAAAACGGAGTAAGGAGTGGCGGAAGTACGCAAGTTTTAGAAAAAAAGTTGTCGCCTCTAAGGAGCATATCCTTTTAAAGTCTTAGATTCAAGTAATATACCAAGGGAGTCATTAATTTGGCTCCTTTTTTTAATGACCAAGAGTGGTATTAAACGAAAAACGATATTGTAAATCCCATTAATAAGCAATACAAACGATATTTTCGCCTTTAGTCTAGTATTTTATCCGAATGGGTTGCTTACAACTACTTTCGTCGCAGAGCATTTAGAACGCTATAATCTTTATACAATGAGAGTGGAAGGGCCGAAGAAGAGAGTTATCGTGAGGGAGTACGATTTAGAGATCGGAAAGATTCAGGTGTATGAGAATTATATGGTATCGCTTTTCGATGAAGACGCCACCCTTACCTTAGAACGAGCCTACCAAATTATTGGTATCTCCGAAATACACTTCAGAAACAAAAACTTTGGCATGATCAGTCTGCGCAAAAATTCATATGCCGTCGATCCCACTATCTACACCTATCTACGCCAACTTGAAAACCTAAAGGCCTTCGCCATAGTTTCCGTCAAGGAAATCGATATGCACAACTTCAAGATCGAAAAATTGTTCTATAAGAAGCCTATGAAGTTTTTTATTGAGTATGACAATGCGTTGGCTTGGGTTCGGCGCCGGGTTACGGGGAAGTGATTATTGGTAGCCTCCACCGTTTTATTCAATGAAAACGTAGTCGGTGTATTCCATAGAAGTTGGTTCTTGCTTCACAAACTCGTAAAGGCCCACTATTGACTTTTCGATATGGGAATGCATTTCAAGGGTTGCATCCGGAACCTTTTCCGCATTTTCTTCTGGATAATAATAATTCCGGGTTGCTTTACTATCATAGAAATAAATCAGCAAATAAATGCCTTTGTCGGTTCCGCGATCGGCTTTTGCGACTTTGGCTTCTATACCGGGAACGTTTCGAAATGCGGGGTCTAACTTCTCAAGGGCGTATTTTTCGAATTCAATTGGATTGACTCCTTCTTTGAGGGTCATTAATCTCACCGCATAAGTTCTTCCATTGGGCTCAGTCGATTGGCTAAAGGAAACATTTGATGCTGTAATCAGCATAATAGCTAAGACTTTAATACTTGTTTTCATAATTTAAATATTAGGGTTAACGAAATATTTATTTTTCATATCCAGACCTCTTGAGATTTATTCCTTGGGATTTTTGAAACATTGTTTTAAAATTTCATTTCATAGGAAAGTTAACACCGTAAAAAATCAAATTTACCGGTCATAGTATTGTTAATCGGATGTCCTAAAAGTAAAGGATTTTAGGTACAGCCAGTAGCCCGTTGGTTGCAAAAAAATACCAGTAAGTTGCCTTATCAAGATTAAACCCTATGAGTGTTCTGATTTAGCGCCAACCCGGATTAGTAATATCCCGTGGATCGAAGAAATTTTCTTGCATAATAATCTTTCCTTCTTTATCGACCACAAAGCGATCGACAATACGCAACGTACATTTCGGGTTTTCGATATGACAATAAAACTCGGCAGTTGCACCACTCAGGTCTTCATTGGTATAGGTATCTAAAAGTTCCGTCGAAGCGACCAGATCGGGCAAAGGTGCCCACCAATTTGCCTTTATAAAATCCCGCCCAATCATGGCTTCTTGCGATCCTTTCGGATGTATCGGTGCCCTTAGCTCTACCGCTTCATGATAGG
>NZ_JBGTHY010000458.1:0-7267 GCF_041745955.1 Pricia sp. | reverse complement strand
CGAAGCCTTTTTCGTTGCCTCGACGGAAAGCCTTTTAAGCGTAGCCCGCGGTAGTAAGCCGGAATTCGACCAGCGCCTCACCGCAACTGTCGGATGGCTATTGAAGAACAATGTTACACTGGAATTAGGATCCGAATACCGCGCAGAGAACTATACGCAAAAAACCGGGAACGTACTTTTTATGTTGACCTCATTGACTTTTGCCCTTTAAGGTTCAGGGCTATGGTTTCAGGGTTTAGGGTTTAGGGTTTAGGGTTTAAAAAATCAATGAATTTTTTTCTTGATATTTCTTCCGCACCCAAGCTCGCCAAATGTTCGGTATACATTTGACAATCGATCAAAGTATATTTTTTGGCTTCCAGTTCCGTAGCTAGGTGTACGAAAGCGAATTTTGAGGCATTGCTGACCGTACTGAACATGCTTTCGCCACAAAATATATGGCCAAGGTCGATACCGTAGAGTCCGCCAACCAGCTGGTCATTGTGCCAGACTTCGTACGATTTGGCATGGCCTTTTTTATGGAGTTCGATATAGGCATCCCTCATCTCGGCGGTAATCCAAGTGCCTTTTTGACCGGTTCGTTTGATGTGGGAACAGTGTTCTATAACCGTTTTGAAACAGGTGTTTTGAGACATCCGAAACTTGTCGCTTCTTAAAACCTTCCGCATGCTTTTGGAGATTCTTATTTTATGGGGAAACAAGACCATTCTTGGATCGGGACTCCACCACAGTATCGGCGAATCGTCTTTGAACCATGGGAAGATTCCACTGCGGTAGGCCAACATCAGGCGTTCGGGAGACAGGTCTCCCCCCACAGCAAGAAGACCTTCGGCATTGGCGTTTTCTACGGGCGGGAATTTCAATTGGGCGTTGCGGAAGGTCAAAGCATTGTTGCTTTTGGACTTGTTCGAGAAAAATTTTTAACCAAAATTACGGAAACCTGAGTATACGTTATGAAAAGACCCGTCAGGTTTTGAAAACCTGACGGGTCTTTTCTACAAACATTTCTTTAAAACGGCAGATCGTCGTGATCCTCTTCGTTCAGGTTGTCGGCGGGGGCGAACGCTTCTGCGGGCGGTACCGGCGGTACGGCATTGTCACCTTGTGCGGCCTGTAGGTTTTCGATACGCCAGCCTTGAATGGAGTTGAAATATTTGACCTCACCTTGGGGATTGGTCCACTCCCGGCCGCGAAGATTAATACTGACCTTTACGTTTTGCCCCACGCTGTAGTTGTTGAGCAAATCTGTTTTGTCTTGAACGAACTCAATGGCAATTGGTTGCGGATATTGCTCCTCGGTTGTGATGATTACTTCCCGCTTTCTAAAGCCGTTGCTACCGTACTCCTTCGTTTCTTCTATTTTTTTGATTTTTCCTTCTACTTCCATGACTATGAATTATATGTTAACTAAAATTTTAAGCATTAAAAGTAGCGGTATTGCGTTAATCCACCTAATAAATCATACTCAAGTTATCACAAGAAATAAACAGTAGCATGTTGCCCGGCATACCATTTTAGTCCAAATTGCGTTATCTTTGACAAAAATCCATAGCACGGTAAAGCCATCCGCCTAAATCGGTCGCAAAAGATACTCTGATCGGATGAAGTTTAATCCTAAAAACAAATCTTCCAATATTGTTTTATTGATAGCATCGTTTGTTATCGTAAGCCTCATCCTTTGGAATACGAATAGTTTTTTCAAGAAATTCAAGGAAGAGGAGCGTCTTAAAATGGAAATCTGGGCGACCGCGCAATCCGAATTCCAACAATCTTCCGAAAATGCCGATCTGGGCAACTTACACCTCAAAGTCTTTCAGAACAATACCTCTACCCCGATGATCCTGGTCAATAAGGACGGTTCGACAAAAACCAACAACATGGACCCAAAAGAGGAACTGGATTCGGTCGTTGTACAAAACCTTATCGAAAAATATAGCAAAGAGAACGTTCCGATATCCATAGATCAGCAAGGGGAGCATTTGGCCACCTTATATTATGGCAACTCCGAAGTGCTCAACAAGTTGAAGTTTTATCCAATCGCCCTTTTGCTCATTATTTTTCTCTTCGGAACGGTCATTTTCTTTTTCTTCAAGACGAACAAAGCTTCGGAACAGAACAAGCTTTGGGCGGGCATGGCCAAGGAGACCGCACATCAGATCGGCACGCCACTATCATCACTTTTAGGTTGGAACGAACTGCTAAAGGCCGAAAACATCAACCCCGAAATCACCAAGGAAATCGAAAAGGATATCGATCGGCTGCAAACGATAACCGAACGTTTCTCGAAAATCGGTTCGCTGCCCAAACTCGATGCGCACGATATCGTGAAGGAGACAAAAGATGCGTATGACTATTTGAAACTACGGAGTTCGAAATTGATCAATTTCTCGTTCGATTCGCAGATTAAGAGTATGCCGGTGTTACTGAACCACGCCCTCTACCATTGGACCATAGAGAATCTTGTGAAAAATGGGATCGATGCCATGAAGGGCAAGGGAAATATTGCCATTGAAATCGTCCCGGATGGCAAAAACGTATATATACAGGTTTCCGATACGGGCCACGGCATATCGAAAAGCGATTTTCAGGCGATTTTCAACCCTGGGGTCACTTCGAAAAAACGCGGATGGGGATTGGGCCTATCCCTTGTGAAAAGAATCATTGAGGAATACCATGACGGAAAAATAAAAGTACTTTCGTCAAGTAAGGAGGGTACAGTGATGCAGATATCCTTACGGATTTATAGTTCGTAGTTTGGGGTTCGAAAACTGTAGGGGCGAAGAGTTAAGGACCGGATGCCGGATGCCAGATGCCAGATGCCAGATGCCAGATGCCAGATGCCAGATGCCAGATGCCTAAAAATGTAGAAAATTTTGGGTTGCCGTAGTTCTGTTGAAAAAATTATAAATTTTTACCTTATTTTAGTGGATAGATATGGCAAAAGAAAAACTGATAACGATAAAGCAGTCCAATCTGACGAACAATTGTCCGGAATGCTTTAACCAAGACCTGAAGTTGTCTTTTTTTCAGAAGCACCGCTACGGGAAGCTTTCCCATAGAACCACCAATGAGGTAACCCACCAATTGGTATGCAATACCTGTGGCTCGACGATATACCCCGTAAAGTGGACCGACGACATCGAACGCACCTTTAAATATTACCAGAAAATGGTAGTGCCGGAAAGAACCTCACTACAGTTTACAGCACTATTTTGGATCTTGATGCTTTTGTTGATAGTGGTAGTGGGCGCGGGCGTCTATATTTTTATCGAAGGAGTAGAACTGCCCTAAACTGATATTTCTATCTACGCTGCCCGCCGATTGCCCTAGTGTATATACTGTTTCTCAATTGATTTTATCCCTCCATGAGGTAGTTACTCCTGATTCACATGGAAAGCTTAGACCGGATTTTCTCCGCGATCGTCTTAAATTCTTCCTGGGTAAGCGACACCTTATGCTGAAAAGTGGCATCGCCCATTCCGTTCAATGGAATTAAGTGCACGTGTACATGGGGCACTTCCAATCCAATAACCGTCAAACCGACCCGTTTGCAATCAATGGCCGCTTCAACGGCTTTGCCCACTTTTCTTGAAAAGGCCATGAGCCCCATATACGTCGCCTCGTCCAAATCCATAACCTTATCCACTTCCTTTTTTGGGATGCATAGCGTATGGCCCACTGCATTGGGATTGATATCCAAAAATGCAAAAAAGTCATTATCCTCCGCTATTTTGTAACAGGGAATTTCGCCGTTGATGATTTTGGTAAAGATGCTTGCCATAAGAAAAGATTTTAAATTTCTGGCTCAAGGTTAGGGAGTTCACTGTTTACCTCAACTGCGTCTGCTACCGCCTAGTGATTTCCAAAATATCAAATTTCAAGGTACCGTTCGGCACGGTGATTTCTGCGGTGTCGCCTACTTTTTTTCCCAAAAGACCTTTGCCGATGGGGGAACTTACCGATATCTTTCCCATTTTCAAGTCCGCTTCGCTTTCGGCGACCAAAGTATACTTCATTTCCATACCATTGCTCCGATTCTTCAATTTTACGGTCGAAAGCACCAAAACCTTTGAGGTATCCAGTTGAGATTCGTCGATAAGGCGTGCATTGGAAAGGGTTTCTTCCATTTTGGAAATTTTCATTTCCAGCAATCCCTGTGCTTCCTTCGCAGCGTCATATTCCGCATTCTCGGATAAATCGCCCTTATCGCGGGCCTCGCCGATGGCCTGTGACGCTTTGGGACGCTCCACATCCTTTAGATGATTCAGTTCATCCCTTAATTTTTTTAATCCTTCTTTCGTGTAATACGATACGTTACCCATAATATGCTCGTTAAATGTATACCGTGCACCGATTTGTACTTTTCTTTCTGCGTAGGCTAGCGTAGGGTCAGTGCAATACAATAGGAAAATCCTCTATGTAGGCCATGGTAAACTCGGCTTTTTTAGAGAGGATTTAACGCAAATATACATAAAATTTGTTCAATTTTGTAACTCATCATCTAATAACTATGGCACGGATTTTTGGTTTGATTTTATTGGCAACCTTGTTTTCTTGCGACAATGACCTTGGCAACCGTAACCCCTATTTGCAGGAAATAGGTTTCCGTTTCGATATGAACCTGAACCTGCCCCTGTACAGCCCGCTGACCAACTTTGGCAATGCTGTTTTCGTCGACAACGCAGGCATTGGTACCCGAGGGTTTTTTGTCATACAATCGACCATCGGTCAATATCGCGCTTTTGAGGCCAGTTGCCCCAACCACGTGCCCAATGATTGTTCTACCCTGCTGCTTGAAGGTCAGACAGCGACTTGTTCTTGCGAAGACTATGAATATAGTTTGTTTACCGGGCAATTGATCAACCGGCCCGACGACGGCAACCGTTACTACGATATGCTCGAATATCGGGCGACAAAAAGTGGGAATGTTGTGGTGGTGTCAAATTAAGTCAAATCCCTAAGACCTTGACCACAAGGGACACAAAGCGGGTGCAAAGTCGCAAATCGATTGCACTTATTTTGGGCGCTTTCTAAATATTCCCCAAAATTTTATCCATTACCCAACTAGCGTGCAGGGCGGTTTTTCCGGTAGACGGATGAGTGGTATTCCCC
Source organism: Pricia sp. (assembly GCF_041745955.1). Lineage (NCBI taxonomy): Bacteria > Pseudomonadati > Bacteroidota > Flavobacteriia > Flavobacteriales > Flavobacteriaceae > Pricia > Pricia sp. The sequence goes on along the minus strand of NZ_JBGTHY010000458.1, from coordinate 2,155 downwards.
AACAAATCATCCCTTAGACTTTCGACATGAAACTGCTGTACGTGCTTCGGGTGTTCTATAAAAAGTTTTTGCTCGCCCTTTACGTTTTTTAGGATAATCTCATTCTCATCAAACAGCGAAAAGCTGATTTTGCCTTCGCTACCGAAAATCTCTACCAGATCTATTCGCTCATCGCAGCCAAAATTCCAAGCAGCATCTCCGGTGACACCCCTTTTATGGGACCATGCGGCCGTAACGGCGTCATGTGCGGAATAGAGCCCCTGTTGGTTTTTCGCTATGCCATATACTTCCTCGAAATCCCCAAGATAATAGGCAAAAAGATCGAGGCCATGACTGGCAAGGTCATCAAAATAGCCCCCGGGAGCGACCTTGGTATCCGTGCGCCAGTTGTATTCCCCGCTGGTATCAATTTCACTGGGCGGTTTGGCCAAAAACCAGCGGATATGCCGTATCTCACCAATTTCATTAGCGTCGAGCCATTGCTTGATCTTAAGGAAACGTGGCAACGAACGCCGATAATAGGCGACAAAAAGCGGAAGGTCTTTTTCCTCAAAAGCTTTCTGTATTTCTATACTTTCGGCATAACTGGGCGCCATGGGTTTTTCTATACAGCAGGGTTTTCCGGCCGCAGCCACTTTTAGCGCATATGCCGCATGGCTATCTGGCGGTGTGGCGATATAAACGGCATCGACCTCATCGTCGTTTATAAGCTTATCGGCATCGGAGTAGAATTTGGGTACGCCATGGCGTCTGGCGTAATCTTCGGCCTTGGCGGCATCTCGGCGCATTACGGCAATCAGTTCGAAACCCTCGGTGTTTTGATAGGCGGGGCCGCTTTTTACCTCGGTCACGTCGCCGCACCCTATTATCCCCCAGCGGATTTTTGATTTCATACTCATATTCAGGATTTTATCGAATTTGCTACTTTAATAACCTTTCTTAAATTTCCAATCTCAAATTCCCAATTTGAAAGAATTGGAAGGTAGTAAAAATATCGGTGCTGTTTTGGCCATTTTAACTTCCAGACCATACAGATGTTTTATAGGTCAAAATTTTATCGACAACGGCATCGACCATAAACTCGGCGTCGTACTTTTTACCGAGGGTCAAAACCGCACAGTGGCACCCACCAAAAAATTGATTCCCGCCTGCGGATAGTATCCTGCACCTTCAAAAGTTTGCACCCTTCCCGAAGAATCATCGTCAAAGGTGAAGAAAAACCCATCGGAGACGACATTTTCATCGAAGATATTGTTTACCAGCCCCGAAAGGGTAATACTTTTGACCATTTTGTCGAATTCCAGGGTGTAGGTTACATTAAGGTCGGTCTGCGAGTAGGCATCCAAAATCGATATGTTTGAATCGATATTACCCAAATATTGCTCGCCTACGTATTTGGATAAGGCGGTAATCTGGAGGTTCGTTAAGGGGGAATATCCGATACTATTACCCAATACCAGGTTTGGGGAATAGGCAATATTGGTATTACCCAAGTCTTGTAGCACATCGTCACGCTCAAAAACAAAGTCGATGTTCTTATTGGTGCTCAAAGCCACATTGGGGCGCCATTGAAATGCATCCCCAAACAGAATAACGGCATCGAGTTCGAGCCCCGCCCGATAGCTGTCCCCTACGTTGGCGCGCAAGGGTGCGCCGACGTCGTTCAGTTCGCCCGTAAGCACCAATTGATCTTTGTAACGCATATAGTAGGTATTCGCATTGATTTGAAAGCTGGGCGAGACATACCGCCAGCCCAATTCGAAATCGTTCAGTTTTTCAGGTTTGGGGCTACCGCTCTCATAATCGTTACGGTTCGGTTCGCGATGGGCAACGGCATAGCTGAAATATAAGTTGTTGTTCGCGTTCAGATCGTACACCAAGCCCGTTTTTGGGTTAAAAAAATTAAAGGTATCGTCGACAAGGCCAGTATCTTCACCATTGGCCGTGTAACCGACCGTTCTGTATTGCATATCTGCGTAAAGGCTTAATTTATCGGTCACACCATAATCAGCTTTGGCGTAGATATTCAAGTCGGTCTTTTGGGAATCGTCGTCGTAATAGCGATCCCGTATCTCACTGTTCGAGGCGAAACGGGCCCAAATAACTTCACCGAAATGTGCGCCCTCATAGCGGTTAAGACCCCCTCCAAAAATAA
>NZ_JBGTHY010000457.1:0-1548 GCF_041745955.1 Pricia sp. | reverse complement strand
TTCGATAACGATATCGTATTCCACATCGAATTTCGTATGGAATGGGGCGCGAACAGCACATCGATGATTGATTAGGATGGGATGAAAATTACTTTCCCAAGTCTCGTTCCAGTTTTCTTGGGCGATTTCCTTGAAAGTATGCGCGATATCGAATTGGGCGTTTTGCAAAATCTGGATAGATTCCAAAATATTCACCCGCAAATCCTCTTTTTGGATGTAGGCGAGAATACCCTCACCGTTCTCCACAAAACTCTCGAAACCCGCCTCGCCCAGTTCTGCGATCAGAATATCGGATGCAGGCTGTAGGGGCTTAATTTTGAAGTTGTATTCTATGTATGTAGACAAGGATAGGTTGAATTTTACGGGTTGCGGACGCTCAAATGGCCTTAATAATTGCAACAAAATCGTCCGCGACCAAGGATGCCCCGCCTATGAGTCCGCCATCGACATCGGGCTTTGAGAAAATCTCTTCTGCGTTGTCGGGTTTTACACTACCGCCATATAAAATGGACACGTTATTGGCGATCGAGGTGTCATAGGCTTCGGTAATAGTTTTGCGGATGAAGGCGTGCATTTCCTGCGCCTGCTCCGGTGATGCGGTCTCTCCGGTACCTATGGCCCAAACGGGTTCGTAGGCTAGAACAATATTTGTCCATGCCGATGCATCCAAAGAAAAAAGGGCGTTTTTCAGCTGGTCTTCTACAACCGTAAAATGGTTTTTAGATTTTCGATCCTCCATTTTTTCGCCAAAACAGAACAGCACCCGCATATTTTTATGCAATGCAGTAACGACCTTTTTGTTCAGAATTTCATCGGTTTCCCCAAAATAGGCCCTACGCTCGGAGTGACCGATGATAACGGTATCAATTCCGATATCCAATAGCATATCAGGTGAAATTTCACCGGTATAGGCTCCGTTTTCCTCAAAATGCATGTTCTGGGCAATCACCTCAATGGTAGAGGTTTCCAGTTGCTTAACGGCCGAAGGCAGGCTGACGAATGTCGGGGCGACCATTACCTCCGCCTGGGTATCCGGCAGTTTCGCCGCCAGTTCAGTGAGCAATGCCTCGGTTTCGGCCAGATTCTTGTTCATTTTCCAGTTTCCTGCTACAATTTTACTTCTCATTTTGTCAAGTGTTTTCGTTAAAATTCCATTTCGTCCAAATCATTGTAATGCACTTTCTGTTGTATCGTTCCCTTTTCCAACACCATCGCTCCTGGATTAGATCGTACTATCGTTTTCAAAGTAGTCTCATCGGTAAAGTAGAACTCGAAGTCAAGCTTATGATCTTTTACCAGTTTTGAAGTCTGCTGTTCGTTGGAAGCGGACATCCCGATTACTTTATACCCTTTCTTAAGGGCAGCATCCGTTATTTTCTTCACCTCGGAATAGATGTCTTCGTTGGTTTTTGCCAAATCATAGGCGATAACCATGACCAACTTGGGTTCCTGCAACAGCGAAGCGGCAAAATCTTCACCTTCCTGTTCAATGGTAAAATCGTGAACGGGGGGTTCATATCCCTTTTGTACCTCGGTGGTCTCCACATC
>NZ_JBGTHY010000456.1:0-3593 GCF_041745955.1 Pricia sp. | reverse complement strand
TTAAGATAGCGCATATCGAAAAAAATGCTTTCTTGTCCATTAGTATTGGATTGGCGTCCATCGAATCTAAAAACTAAATCACAGTTTTCCAGTATATTTGAGGAAAATTTAAGATATGGACCTTTCGCTTATCCCCAAACTCAAACACGCTGATAGCAACAACTTCTTTCTCCTTTCTGGGCCCTGTGCCATTGAAGGAGAGGATATGGCCCTGCGTATTGCGGAGCATATCGTCAAAGTGACGGACGCATTGAAAATTCCGTATATTTTTAAGGGAAGTTTTAAAAAGGCGAACCGCAGCCGTGTGGATTCCTTTATGGGCATCGGGGATGAAAAGGCGTTGAAGATTCTTCGGAAAGTTTCCGAAACTTTTGACGTACCTACTGTGACCGATATCCATGAAACTTCCGATGCCGCCATGGCCGCGGAATATGTGGATGTACTCCAGATTCCCGCTTTTCTGGTGCGTCAGACGGACTTAGTGGTAGCCGCTGCCGAAACCGGAAAGGTGGTCAACCTTAAAAAAGGACAGTTTATGAGTCCCGAAAGCATGAAACACGCTGTGGCCAAAGTAACCGATTCCGGTAACGTACAGGTGTGTATCACAGACCGTGGCACCATGTTCGGCTATCAGGATATGATTGTAGATTTCAGGGGCATCCCGACCATGAAACAATACGCCCCGGTGGTCTTGGATGTTACCCATTCCCTACAACAGCCCAACCAGTCTTCGGGAGTCACCGGCGGCCGCCCCGAACTCATCAATACCATGGCCCGGGCGGGTATCGCAGCCGGCGTGGACGGTATCTTTATGGAGACACATTTCGACCCTGCCAATGCCAAGAGCGATGGGGCGAATATGCTGCATCTGGATCATTTGGAGCAATTGTTGACCACTTTGACCGCGCTGCGGAAGACGGTCAACGCCCTGACATAACTAAGGTTACCTGCCTACCGGCAGGCAAGCTTTTTTTTCAGTACTTTGGATGTTTAACTAAAACCATCCAAAGATGAAAGCCAGTTTTGCCATCCTATCCATCCTTCTACTCATTTTTATTTCTTCCTGTGCGGATGAAACATCCGAGGAAAAAGAGAAGAAACGCCCGAACATCGTATTTATCATGTCCGATGATCACGCCTATCAGGCCATCAGCGCGTACAACGACAAACTGATCCAAACGCCCAACATCGACCGGCTTGCCAATGAAGGGATGCTCTTTACCAATGCCAGTGTCACCAATTCCATTTGTGCGCCTTCCCGTGCTGTCATCCTCACCGGAAAGCATAGCCATATCAACGGCAAAATCGATAATCTCACTCCTTTTGACACGACCAACGTGACCTTTCCACAAATCCTTCAAAAAGCGGGCTACCAGACGGCCATGTTCGGAAAACTGCATTTTGGGAATAATCCCAAAGGGTTCGACGAGTTCAAGATCCTTCCGGGGCAGGGGGATTATTACAATCCCAAGTTCATCACCCAAAAAGGCGATACGACCATTCAAGGCTATGTGACCGACATCACGACCGATCTTACTTTGGACTGGATGGAAAAGCGGAGGGACACTACAAAACCCTTCCTATTAATGTACCTGCACAAAGCGCCCCATCGGTCGTGGCTTCCCGCAAAACGGCATTATACCGAGTTCGCGAAAAAAACTTTTCCGTTACCCGAAACCCTATTTGACGATTATGCAAACCGAGGGACGGCTGCCGCGACGGCGGAAATGAACATCCTCAAACACATGACCTACAATTATGACAATAAGGTGTACCCCGAAATCATAGAAGAACTCGGCATTAAAGACCGCGAACTCAACAATCCCATCGAACGTATGACCTCAGAACAACGGGCTTCTTGGGATTCTATTTACGGCCCGATCAACGCCGATTTCAAAAAACGGTATCCCAACATGAACGACTCCACCTTGATGGTCTGGAAATACCAACGTTACATGCAGGACTATCTGGGTACTATCGCCGCCGTCGACGAAAATGTCGGCCGGGTGTTGGACTATCTTGATGAAGAGGGATTGACAGAGAACACGTTAGTCGTCTACACTTCCGACCAAGGCTTCTATCTCGGCGAGCACGGATGGTTCGATAAGCGGTTTATGTACGACGAATCGTTCACGACGCCCTTGCTGATCCGGTGGCCACATGAGATTGCGCCCCATACCACCTCCGACGAAATGGTCCAGAACCTCGATTTTGCACAGACTTTTCTAGAGGCCGCCGGGGTGAACGCGCCCGATAATATGCAAGGGGAAAGTCTCATGCCCCTTCTAAAGGGGGAAACCGAAAAATGGGACAGGGATGCCGTCTACTACCACTATTACGAGTACCCCGCCGAACACGCCGTGAAAAGACATTACGGTATCGCGACCGAGGATTTTAAACTCATCCATTTCTATTTCGATGTCGACGAATGGGAGCTCTACGATCGTAAAAAAGATCCGATGGAAATGAACAATGTATACGACGACCCGGCCTACGCCGATACTGTCACCGAAATGAAGGAAAAGCTGACCGCCATCCGAGAAAAGTATAACGATTCGGATGCGCTAAGTGAACAGTACATCGATATTTATAAGGATAAGGGATTGATAGAATGATGCTGGGTGGCGGTCAAAAAATTCAAGAAAATATCTTCCATTTTATAGAACCAAAGTTCTTTTTTTTTGTAGAAAAGCAATAATTTTTTACCCGTTAGGGAAAATTTACATTAAATAAACCACTAGTTTAGATAAGGCTGTCAAACATTTGATTTTTAATTATATAAATACAAAGGTTAAACAAAATATTTTGACTGTTTTAGCCATGGCACCACCCTTTATTTCCAGAACTTTTTATCCCTCACACGGAATGCATCATGTAGTACATCGACTAGAATCGTATCGTCAATTTCATCCAAGGTTGTGTAGCGTAAGGAGCGCATCATTTTACGTCCGGCAGGGGTTCAAATCGAGTTAAATTTACGGTTTCTTAATCAAATCGTTTTATCCCTTTCCATACCGAACAATTAAAATCACTATTTTTGGGAAAACCACAGGTCATGAAGATTTTAACCCTCCTATTTTCCCTACTAACTTGTGCAATCGGCATTGCCCAAGACCATTCCCACACCGGAGCCCAGCCCCTCACCTATCCCGATATCGAGGGATACAAAACCCTCAAGACCGACCTGCACCAGCACACCGTATTTTCGGATGGCGATGTTTGGCCAAAAATACGGGTGCAGGAAGCACTTCGTGAAAATTTGGATGCCATTTCCCTGACCGAACATTTGGAATACCAGCCCCATAAGGAAGATATTCCACACCCTGACCGTAATCGTTCCTTTGAATTGGCTAAGGCCATGGAAGAGGCAGTTGAACATGGCTTGCTAATCGTTCATGGCTCGGAAATAACCCATTCCGAACCCGTGGGGCACAGCAATGCCATCTTTATTTCAGATGCGAACCCATTGGTACAGGACAAACCCGAAGACGCCTTTGCTACCGCCAAAAAGCAGGATGCCTTTGTGTTCTGGAACCATCCGGCCTGGCATGCCCAAAGTCCCAAAGGCACTCCGATTCTTAGCGACTTTCAAA